>JBDNGP010000153.1:0-10377 GCA_041689265.1 Verrucomicrobiota bacterium | reverse complement strand
CAGCTGGCGCAGTCGGCCGACGAGATGTTTGATGAGGGGCTTACCCACAAAACCAGCATCCGGTTTTGTGCTTGAACATGACACCCCACTAACGGTAGTGTGCTTTCAGATGGTGGAGGCAAGCCTCCCCGTTTGAGTTCAAAACGTATTCCGTGGAAATGCTCATGAAAAACATTCGTCTCAGCTACCTCACCGTCGCGTTACTTACGACTGCCGCAAGTGCCGCCCCGCCTTTGATCATCCAACAACCGCAGCGTCGCGATGTCACGGCCGGAATGAGCGCCGTCTTCCGGGTTGAAGCGACCGGGACGGGCACGCTCACCTACCAGTGGCAGAAGGAGGAGATCGATATTTTCAACGCGGTGGACTCGGTGCTCCAGATCGACGATGTGCAGCCAGCGGACGCAGGGGCATACTCTGTGGTCGTCTACGACGGGCCGGATTCAACGGTGAGCAGTCCTGCCATGCTGAACGTGACGTCCCCCTTGATCAACCGGGCACTGGCACTTGATGGCGACGGAGACTTCGTGCAGATCGCCAGCGATGACCGTCTACAGAATCCCTCTGCTGTCACGATTGAATTTTGGGTTTACCCTTTGCCATCGGCGCTCAATCAATATGGCAGTTTCATCAACAAGGGCGATGGTTTGGCCGCTACGACAGCGCGGACGTATGAGTTTCGCTGGATTCCCAATGGGAACATGTCGGTGAATGTTTTCCTGGTTCACATTGACGGGCAACATGATGCGGCTGGATTCGGCCTTTCTGCGCCGGAAAGACAATGGTCTCATATCGCCGTGACTTTCGACAGTGCAGCCGGGGTCGTCTCGGGCTACGTCAACGGCGAGCCTGAATTTTCCACCACCACGCTAAACGGGTTTCCAGTTCAAGGTCGGACGATACGCCAAACTATTCTTCCTGTTGTTCTGGGCGTGACACCGGGTTTTTCCAACACCCAGGCGACGGGCCGTATGGACGAATTGCGCATCTGGAGTCATGCACGCACAGCCAACGAAATTGCCGCCGACTATTCCTGCAAGTTGACCGGTCTCGAACAGGGACTCGCAGGATACTGGGCGTTTGATGACGGAGGCGCAGACGATTTCACGATGAACCAGCAGAACGGCGTCCTGGCCGGGGACGCACACACCGAGTTGATCAGCGAGGGCGACCTGCCGGTGTCTGGCTGTGAACAGCCTGCCTTTGTTTCGACAACGGTCGATGCGGGGACCTTCCAGACCTTGGTGAAGGGCCAGCTGGGACGAACGGTCAGTGTTGAGTCGACCAGCGACTGGACAACATGGACACCGTCGGGAAGTCTGCCCAACAGCCTGGGCCGACAAGACATCAATGAAACCGTTCAACCAGGCCTGAAGGTGTTCCGGGCCAAGTCGGAGTAAACCCATGCCAGAGACAACCAAGAAGTCGGAGCAACGCACTCGGCGGCAGCTGAAGTCAGCGGTCGAAGCCGAGGCGTTCAAGGACGAAGTGTTTGCACTCGAAGCCGCTGCACCGCTCATGCCCGAATCGGAGGCTGATCGGTGGGGTCTCTACTTTCGGGCTCAAGGCTACCAGGACATACGCGCCAAAGAGATGGGGTTGTTGTGCTGGCGTATTGGGGCGCGGCTTCCGGCTGACCGGCCTGATCGCACGATGGCCGAGGTGACGTCCGACGTTCGGCGGATCGTGCGGGCGCTCGGTTACAAGTTGTTGTCCCCTGGAATGTGCGTTCACGTACACGCGGGGCAGGTGGCCATCGTGGTGTTGTTGCAACCACGGGACGGCGTATGGCCGCGCCCGGAGGAGTTCCTTCCCGAGCGCTTCCGGGAGGTGCCGCCGGAGTATCAGGATCATCACCTGGATGATCTGTAGGTTTACTCCTGCCCGCCCCGTGAGCGCGGCTTTCCGGCGCGGATGACCCGGAGGCTGAACCCCCGCCGGTTTTCAAACGGCTCGACCCGAGCCTCCACTTCAAGGACCGGATAGCGCACCACGGACAGCCCGTAGCTCCGGTAGGTCTGGGCGAAGAGTTCGGTTTCAACGATGCCGGTGCGGTCGGCCAGCGAGAGGAACTTCATCGGCTCACCCGTGATCTGGTGATGCGTCCTTTGTTCCACCACCAGCCCGCATGCAGTCACAGTTTCGCCGACGAATTCACCCAGCCGGTTCACCGGGCAGTAGGTGTCCCAGGCGATGTCCGGAAACAGGGCCAGCGGATGATCGCTCACCGCGAAGCCGAACAGGTCGGTCTCGCTTTGCAGGCTCTCCAGCCGGGTGGGCTCCCTGAGCGGAATGCCGGGCAGCTGTTCGAGTCCCGGCGGTGGAATCAGCCAGCCCTGATCGGGTTCGTCCGTCGAACCGAAGGTCCGCACCAGATGTTGCGCCTGCCAGAACTGCCGTGTGCGGGTGTCGCCAAATTCATCGAACGCACCAGCCCGGATCATCGCCTCCAGTTCCTCGCCCGACGGCCCCACGCGCCGGTAGAACTCCGGCAACGAGGCGAACGCTCCGTGCTCTCGCGCCGCGAGCAGTTTGTCGGTGGTCCGTTCCGACAACCCTTTCACACGGGTGAGCGGCACGCGGATGAACCGCCCGCGCGGTACGAACGCCGGACCCGGTTCGTTGACGGAAGGTGGCAGCAATTTCAACCCGAGCCGGTGACATTCGAGCACATACACGAGCGGGTGATAAAACCCTTTGCCGTTCGAGAGCACCCCGGCCATGAACTCGGCGGGATGATACCGTTTCAACCACGCGGCCTGATAGGCTTCGACACCGTAGGCGGTGCTGTGCGCCTTGTTGAACGCGTAGCCGGAGAACCCGGTGACAAGCTGCCAGACTTCATCGATCTTCGCCTCGTCGTGTCCCCGACTGCGGGCGCACTCGTAAAACTCCAGGCCGATCTCCGCGACCACCTCGCGCTTCTGTTTCACCAGCGCCCGGCGCAACACGTCCGCCCGGCCCCCAGGCAGACCGGCGAACGCCTCGCAGATTTGCAGGATGTGTTCCTCGTATACGACGAGCCCGAACGTGCTGCGCAGGCACGCCTCCAGGGATGGATGCGGATACGTCACGGGTTCCATACCCTGGTAGCGTCGGGTGAAGGAGAGCTTCTTCGACTCGTTGGCCGCACCCGGCCGGATGACGCTCACAATCGCCACAAGTCCGTCGATCTCGCGGACGTTCGTCATCCGGCAGAGGTTTATCATGGCTGGCGATTCGATGTGATGGACGGCGCGTGCGCCACCGGTTGCGATCATCTCCCACACCTCGGGATCGTCCCACGGTTCCAGCGCGTTCAAGTCCACCGTGATGCCGCGACCGGCAATGGACACCCGTGCATCCCGCATCACCGCCAGTCCGCCCTGGGCGAGGATGTCCATCTTCACCAGTCCGATTTCCTCGACCGCGTCCATGTCGTAGTGCGTGGTCGGAAATCCCTTGTTCGCGATGAACGTCGGGGTGAGTTCACGCATCGGCTGGCAGGAAAGCACCACGCCGCACGGGTGCATCTTGGGATGACGCGGCACGCCGTCCAGGAACACCGCCATCTCGACGGCCGTCTTGTACGGTTCCTCATCCACCGGCAGATCACGGGTCTCGGGTTTTGACCGCAGAAGTTCGACCAGCTCATTGCCGCCCTTGGGCGCAGGATCATCGGGCACCCAGCCGCCGCCGAAGCCCCACGGAAAATGTTCGGTGAACTTCCGCACTTCGCGCTCGGCCACGCCCAGCACCTTGGCCACCTCGGCGAACGCGCTCCGGGCCTGGAACGTCGAGAACCCGCCGACCACGGCGCAGTGTCCGCTGCCGTACCGGGCGAAGATCAGCTTTACCACGTCGTCCTTGCGGTCGTGCGGAAAATCGACGTCGATGTCCGGCAGTTTGTGCAGCGCCATGCGCTCCGGGTTGAGGAAGCGTTTGAAGTAGAGATCGAAACGGACCGGGCACACGTCCGAGATGCCCAGACAGTAACAGACCAGTGAATCGGCGGCGCTGCCCCGTGTGATCCAGTCGATGCCGCACTTCCGGCATTCCTGCAAGAGGTCCCAGACGACGAGGAAATAGGCTTCGTAGCCGACGTCGGCGATGATCTTGAGTTCCTCCGCCACCTGCGGTTCAAACTTCGATGCGCGTGCGCCGTAACGGCGACGCAGTCCGGCCAGTACGAGCTGGCGCAGAAAGACGCGGGCGTTGGAACCGTCGGGTGGTTTGAAGTCGGGGAACTGCGGTTTGCCGAAGGGGAACTCAAACTCGCACCGTTCGGCAATCTCCTGCGAATGCCGCAACCACTCCGGATGTTCGCGGCACGCGGCGCTCATCTCGGTGGATGACCGGAAATGGAGGCGTCCGTCCGCCCGCTTGTCCGGGTGTGCCTGGTCGTACAACGTGAGGGTCCTGATGCTCTGGAGGATGTCATACTTCCGACGGTCCTCCGGCCTGCCGTAGTGGATGGCCGGAGCAGCCACTCCGGGAAAGTCATCGGGAACACGGCGGGCGTTCACGAGCCGGTAGAACGAACGCGGAAACCGGTCGGCCAGGTGGCGGTCCGTACTGACGGCGATCAAACCGTCGGTCAGACCTTCAAGCAGCTCAGGACTGAACGGGCATCGTTGCTGATCCGCCACCGAAAGCGCGTCCCTGTTGTTCGCGGCGGTGTGTTCCGCGTGACGGGAGAGGATGCCGCACAGGTTTTGGTAGCCGCGCAGGGACTCTGCGTAGAGCAGGAGCGGCCCGCCTTTCAGGTTCAGCTCCGCGCCGAAGACCGGCTTGATACCCGCCGTCTTCGCGGCCTTCGCGAACTCCGCCGCACCATGCAGGTTGCCGGTGTCGGTCATCGCCACGGCGGACATTCCGTGCTGCCGTGCGAGCCCGACAATCGCCGTCGGTGACAGCGTCGAATCCAGGAACGAATAATGGCTGCGACAGCGGAGTGCGACGTGGCCCTGTTCGGTTCGTGGAGCCACGCGCCGGACCGTTGGTTTTGCCGCTTCCGTTTCGGGTGACTTGAGCGCCTCCCGTGGTGGTTCGCGTAATCTCAGATCGTGACCCCGCATCAGCACCGACGCGCCATGCGAGCGCCGGAGCTGGTCGATCATCTTCGCCAGTTGGACGTGGTTGGAGCGCTTGCGCGAGGTGGACTCCAGCCCGAGTTCGCCTCCGAAGCAGCCGTCGTAAACATTCGAGAGTTTGAGTGACACCAGCCGCAGGCTGACCCGCCGTTTCCAGGCGCGTCGCAGCATCGTGTGCAGCCGCGCGAACACCTCCGTTTCGAGGTCGGTCGGCTCGGCGAGGCTCTCGCTCACCTGATCCTCGCCCATGTCGTTGTAACGCACGCGGACGGTCAGCGTGCGGATGCTGCGGCGTTCGTCGCGCACTGTCGCGAAGAGCCGGTCGGCCATGCGGCGCAGGGTCGCCTCCACGTATTCCTCGTCGGTCACATCACCGGCGAACGTCTGCTGCTGGCTGAAGGTCTTTTGAGGTACACGTTCCGGGATGACTGGACGGTCGTCGATGCCGAGCGCGAACTGGCGGAGCGTCGCGGCCTGATTGCCGAGCAGCAGTTCGAGCATCTCCAGGGGCATCGCGGCCAGGTGACGGATTTGCGGCAGCCCGGCGGCGTTCAGGCGCAGGCTGGTGGCCGGGCCGACACCGGGGAGCCACTTGTTGGGGAGCGGTCGGAGGAAGGCGGCCTCGTGGCCGAAGGGCACCTCACTGAACGCGAACGGCTTGGTCAGCTTGGAAGCGACGGCGCTCACCAGCTTGCTCGAACCGATGCCCTCGCTGACGTTGATCTTGAGCTTCTGCCCGATGGCCTTGCGGATGATCTGCGCAATCTCCGCCGCCGGTTTCTTCCTGTTCGCGGTGAGGTCAAAGTAGCCCTCGTCGATGGAGGTCTGTTCGACATCGGGCGTGAAGTCATGGCAGTAGCCGAACATCCAGTTGGAGAACTGCTCGTACCGTTCAAAATCACCGGGCAGGATGAGCAGCTTCGGACAGAGCTTGCGCGCCATCACACTGGGCATGGGCGTATAGACCCCGAACGCACGGGCCTCGTAGGAGGCGGAGGCGATGATGCCGCGCTTCTCACCGCCCACGGCAATCGCCCGACCGCGCAGCTTGGAGTCAGCCGCCTGTTCCACGGCGGCGAAGAAGGCGTCGGCATCGAGGTGGACGATGGTGCGCGGCGGTTCCACGTTGGGTTGAACGGATGGGGAATGTTGACACCGGTCCGGACGCCCTAATTCTGGGCGCGGCGGATCAGCACCCGGAACACACCCTGGATCACGAGTTCTTCCGACGGGACGAGTTCCGGATACTTCGGGTTCTCCGCCCGCAGATAGGGTTTGCGGTTCTTGATGATGAACGTTTTGAGCGTGCTCTTGCGGTCGATTAAGGCCGCCACAATCTGGCCCTGGCGCGGTTCCGGCCCGTGTTCAAAGACCGCGATGTCGCCGTCGCAGATGTGCCTGCCGATCATCGAATCGCCGGTGACGCGGAGTGCGAAGGTGTTGCGGGTGGGGGTGAACCCGAGGGTGCTCACGTCCACGGACACGCACCCGTCTGCGTCCTCGTCGGCCTCATCGCCAAACCCGGCGGGGATCGATCCAAAGATGGGAATGTCCACCACTGGCTGCCGGGGGGAGCCGGACCGGTTCACCAGCCGGAGGGAACGGGCCTTGCCGGGTTCTGAGGTGAGCCAGCCCTTCTTGATTAGGGCTTGCAGATGACAGTCCGCCGCCCGTTTGCTGCGCCAGCCGAAGTGGGCGGCGATCTCCCGTGCCGTGGGGGGAGACTCACCGGCATCGATCCGCTCTCGGATAAAATCGAAGACCTGCTGCTGGATGTCGGTGAGAGGCTGCATACTGTCCAAATGGATAGTATGTGCTCTGAGTGCTGTCAATGGGGAGTTGTTCACCGTCGGGTGCCAGCGTCGGCGGGGATGGGGTTCAGCCGACCGGCCCGACCATCGCCGCAATGGTATTGAGCGCGTTGCCCTCCAGCCGGTTGTTGACGAAAATAAAGGACTTTTGTTTGGCCTTTCTGGCAACACCCTCCCTGATCAATGCGGCTCCCGCCTGACGGGCCGGATCATTGACCTCCCTGGTCTGGTTGTAAGGTTCAAAGGTCTTCACGGCGGCGTTGTAGTTCCGGCCCGGTTTAAGCAGGAACCGGGCGGCGACAAGGTCCGGGCTGGTGTGGCTCCCCGGCATGGCCATCTGTTCGTCCACCGGCGGCATCGCGTCCCATGAATTGAAGACGTGCGCCACGCCGTGCCTGGCCAGACAGGCGAAGTAGTCCGGAACGAGCCAGGCCTGGTTGCGCATCTCCACCGCGTAGGGCCAACCCTTGGGAAGTGCGCCGAGAAACGCATCGAGATCCGCGATGAAGTCGCGGCCGTGCGCGTAGTCACTGGGGTAGAACCGGGAGAACTCAAACATCAGCACGCCGACGTTCTGGCGAATGGACTCACAGGGTTCCAGGAACGCGCTTTCAAACAGGCGGGTGTTCAAGTAGTGCTCGTTGGGCTTTCCGGCCCGGTCGCCGAAGCGGGCGAGGTTGGCGAACTTCTTGATCGTGATGGTGTCGGTGACCTTGAATCCGAACTGGAAATCACCGGGGACCTGGTCGGCCAGACCGGTCAGATACGTCTCACTGGGAAAGGTGTAGTAGGCGGCATCGACGCAGACGGTCTTGAACACCTCGGCGTATTCGCTGAGGCAGATTTTTTCAAACCGCGACTTGGCTACCTTGCCGCGCCAGAGGTAGCGGGACTCGTCATAGAGCATCCCCATCCAGCCGGGATATTTCCAGGAGGACGTCCCGACATAAACGCCCTCGGCGGCAAGGGCCGCCAACCGTTCTTTCGCCTGGGTGCGGTCGAATGGCATCCCTCAAATCAACATGAAAACCTGCGCGGTGACAAGACCGGCGTGAAGCGGGGGAGTGACCAGTGGTGGTCCCTCCCGGCTTCGATGAATCTCTGAATGCGATTTCCTCCGGGCCTCGGGCGGGTCAACGGATCGGGACTGTCGATTCATTTGCACGTTGCTCGGCTGCGAGCTTGTGCCGACGACCCTCCTCCCGACAGAACCCGACCAAATCCCGGAATAGCGGAAGGCGGTTTTCGAGCACGAACGCTGGGATGTAGATTGTCTCCAAAGTGCCCAGCACCCGTGACACGGGCAGGTTTCCGTGGTGTTGATTCACGAGATAAACCACTGGCCCGAGTGATGCGAAATAAAACAAGGGAAGTGCGAGCAACGCTACTATCCATGAAAGGCCAAACCCGCGTCGGACCGGTGGCTTTGCAGTTTTGTCAGGTTGCTCAGGCTTGCCCATGAACAGTGTTTATCCCAATGATCTGGGCCATGCAAACTCGGGTCGTATCCATCCTCCTGGCACTGGCCGCATTTACCGCCGCCGCCGTCGACAATATCGAAGTCTATTTCAGCCCGAAGGGCGGCGCGACCGAAGCCATCGTGAAGGAACTGAACAATGCCAGGGACGAAGTCCTGGTCGCGGCCTACACGTTCACCAGCGCACCGATTGCGGCGGCGCTGAAAGAGGCGCACGGGCGTGGCGTCAAGGTGTCCGCGATCCTGGACCGCTCGAACGAAACCGCGAAGTATTCGAGCGCAACCTTCCTGACCAACTCGGGGATTCTAACCCTGATCGACAGCAAGCATGCGATCCAGCACTCGAAATACATGGTGATTGACCGTGGCGTCGTCATCACCGGCAGTTTCAATTTCAGCAACGCGGCGGAAAAGTCAAACGCGGAGAACCTCCTGGTGATTCGGGACCGCCGACTGGCGGAGAAGTATCGCGAGAACTGGAATGAACATTCCAAACATGCGACGACGTATCGGGGGAAGTCTGGAGTGCCGCCACCAACAACAAAGGGGAAAGCCACCAAGGCTGGCATTGTGGCACCTGCACGGTAGGACGCGGCGAACTTATGATCCAGAGGGTTGCAACTCCGGTCGTGTGTTCGGGTCCGGACAGGTTCATGATTCAGCCCGCGCCCGTCGGCCTCTTCCTTCGTTGGTTGAGCACTTCTCCAGTGTGACAACCGGCGGGCGCTTTTTTATTTCGTCCGGGGCCGTGCTTCCGCGTGGCGTCACGCCAAGCAATCGAGGGCGCTTTCCCTCCACCTGGCACTGAAAAAGGTGAGTCTGATTCTGAGTGGCTCAAACGATCCGGCCAGGTATTCACGCGCAACATTTCTGAGCAACGCGGGTATTCAAAGCATGCGACGCGGTATCAGCGGAAGCCGTAGGGCGGGGCAGGTGGCCATCGTAGTGGTGCTGCAACCACGGGACGGCGTATGGCCGCGCCCGGAGGAGTTCCTGCCCGAGCGCTTCCGGGCAGTTCCAGCCGAACTACAGGACGACCTGCTCAACGAGTTTTGAAGGGGACCGTTCGGGGTCTTTTCTCCGCTGGTTGGTTCGTGATCGCCAGTCACCGTTGCGGCGGGCCGCCCTCTGCTTGCGCAGGCTGGGGCGCTCCTTCACGCCGCGCTTAAGTGAGCCCAGAAGTACCGCCGCCGGGTTCTTCACCACCACCAAGTCGCTGGCGTTGAGCGTGGCGAGCTGTGTCGGGTGGATGCACTCCTCGTCTTGCCAAGTCACAAACGCCTTGCCGCGAATTGCGCACAACAGTTTTGCGACCTGCCCGGTGGGGAGCTTGACCAGTTGTCCGACGGGACGACGACGTCCGGCCACGACGCCGGTGTATCGCCGGTCACGCCGTCGTTGCCGACAATCAGCCTTCAAACTCCCGAGGGCGGCGGCGGCTTCAGCGACCCGCTCGGCTGGTGAAAGTGTCTCGGCGGAGAGCAACATCGTAAGTTTGTTGGAGGTCGGGTCCATGTTCTAACTATGGTCGTCGCGATCCGCTTTCGGTTGTTTGTGGCGACGCGGTGTACATCTGCCGATAACTCACTGACGTTGAGTTGCCGCCATGTCCGGGAGGGGGAGGATCTGCGTCGAAACTGCGGACCGACCGGCGATGTGATCGTACAGTCGTTGATCCGGGGAGATTGCCGGGGCGACGACCATTGCCCGCCATCGAACTTGCTCGGGTCCAGATGCTTGAACCTCCCGCGTTGCAAGCGGTGCCGTGATCCTGTTCAGTCGTGTCTGGAGCATCGTACCACGTTTTTCAGCGCGATTCCCCATCGCCACCTCCTTGGCGCGGGGCGGTGCTTCACTTTTGATTCCTCAATTCATCCACTGATCTGTACTGGAAAAAATGGACAGGGGATTCTCTTAGAAAGAGAATTGAAAAATGAAGCGACGACGACATAGCCAGGAATTCAAGAAAGAGGCGGTTCGTTACATGGTCATGGAAGGGGAGAGCGCGCCCTCGGTG
>JBDNGP010000152.1:0-3610 GCA_041689265.1 Verrucomicrobiota bacterium | reverse complement strand
TCTTCTACCGCTTGTTAGAGCAAGCGGTCGCCTTGAATCCTGTGCGAGGCAAGGAACTGGTCGGAGGCCGCTCCATGAAAAACAGAGAAACCACAACATCTGGTAGCTAGGGGCGTAAAGTGCATACCCAGAATACTTTATTTCCAAGCTGGGTTTCCGGGTCCGGTTTCGAGTTGATGGCTGGTCGTTTTTGAGCCTTCAAGATTTTCACGTGATGCGGGGTCATTGTGCCGACGAAATGCCGGCGTCGGAGATCAACAATCATTCCTACTTCGCGTACGTAAACTGTACGGACATCGACGAGCTGTATCGGGACTACGTCGCAAGAGGCGTCGAGTTCACCCAGAAAATTTCTGATAAACCTTGGGGCTTGCGTGAGTTCGGCGTGCGGACACCTGAAGGGCCCCGGATCATGTTCGGACAGGAGATTGACAAAAAGTTGTCATAACCGGCGGAACGAGCACTGAAAATCGTGATCGGAGGTAGGGCAACGTCGCTCCGCGCGCGCCGCCGGGAGCCGGACGGCTTCAAACATTCCAACCGACAACCGCAAGGCCGGAACCCCGCCCTGCCCACCGCGGACCGCGTGGAGGTCGAAGGTCGACTTCCCAAAGTCCCCAGGTCTTCAATCACCCCCATTTTCAACTGTATGTTTTTCCAGAGGCTCGTATCGTTCGATCCATCCATGAAACCGCTTGTCGCCCTCCTACTCATTTTGATCGGAACTCTTGCTTCCGTCTCCGGCGCCGAACCTCCGTCCGAAGTTCACATGTTGATCCCGGGCTTCACGGTCGAGGAAGTTCCGGTGAAGCTGCCTAATCTCAACAACCTCCGCTTCGCGCCCGACGGTTCCCTCACCGCGCTCGGCTACAACGGCAAAGTCTGGAAGCTCCGCGACACCGACGGCGACGGCATGGAGGACACGTCCGAAATCTGGTGGGACAAAGCACCGCTGACAGTTCCGGTCGGCATGTGCTGGTCCACGGATGGGCTGTTTGTTTCATCGAGCGGCAAGGTGTCGTTGCTCAAGGACACCGATGGCAACGGCGTGGCTGATTCCGAGGAAGTCGTTGCCAACAAATGGCCCGGCAAGGACGTCGCATCCGGCAACGTGGATGCCACCGGTGTCACGATGGACGCCGAGGGCAATCTCTACTTCGGCCTGCTCACCGCGAACTACGCCAACGCGTATCGGCTGACGAAGGTCAAGAACCTGACCGACGACGAACACGGCTGGCTGAAAAAAATGGATCGCGGAATCCCGACCGATCCCGAGGAAGAAGTTTCGCTTTACGACGTGAACGGAATGCGCGGCTCGGTCCAGAAATGGAACGTGTCGACGCGGCAGCTTGAAACCATCGCGACAGGTTTTCGCGTGCCCTACAATTTTGCGTTCAACAAGGCGGGCGACCTGTTCATGACGGATCAGGAAGGCGAGACCTGGATGCCAAACGGAAATCCGCTGGACGAACTGAATCATATCGTGACCGGTCGCAACTACGGCTTTCCGCCGCGCCACGACAAGTGGTTGCCCGATCTCGTGAGCGTGGAGCCGGTCGTCGCATTCGGACCGCAGCATCAGAGCACCTGCGGATTCGTATTCAACGAGCCGCACGTTGCGCGAAATTTCAAATCTGGAATCTCAAATTCCAACTCATCGCCCCTGCCCTCTTCACCAACTCAGGGATTGTTCGGTCCCAAATCCTGGGAAGGAGAAGCCCTTGTCGCCGGAGAGTCGCGCGGCAAGATCTGGCGCGTCCGATTGGAAAAAACTCCCGACGGCTACGTGGGAAAGAAATATCTGATCGCACGACTGTCGATGCTTACGTTGGACGTTGCGATTTCGCCGAATGGAGAACTTTACGTGAGCTGCCACAGCGGTTTGCCAGATTGGGGGACGGGTCCAAACGGCGATGGAAAGATCTTCCGGATTCGTTACACCAATCCTGATGCACCGCAGCTGACGGACGTCATTGCTACCAGTCCAACTGAAGTGAAGGTCACATTTGATCGAGCCATTGATCCGTCGGTTGTGGAAGCGAACACCGAACGCGAGATCGAATTTGGAAACTCCGTCAGCGCTGCGGACCGCCTCGAAGTATTGAAACCGCCATACGCCGTTGTGACGCGTCAGGAGGCCGAACCGCGTGGCCGGATCGCCGTCACCGGCTGGCGCGTGACGGACGACAATCGAACGCTTTTGGTGTCCACGGAAACACATCCGCGAAGAACCCGTTACGCGCTCAGCATTGCCGGGATCAGGCCGGCCGGTGCCGTTGGTGACGGAGATCAAATTGAGGTCGAATACGATTTGTCATCCGTTGACTTTCCCGGCTGGAAGCCGGAGTCCAGTCCGAAGGCATCGTTGGCAGACGCAAACGCCGACAAGCCTCGCGGCGACTATGAAACCGGCCGTTCGCTCTTCTTCGGCGAACAGTTGAAGTGCGCGACGTGCCATCGGATTCGCGGCGAAGGCGCCGGGCACGCGTCGGACTTGAGCAACCTGGTTTCACGCGACGCCGCTTCCGTCTTGCGCGATATCAAACTGCCGAGCGGCACGATCAATCCGGACTACGTCGGCTACAACATCGTCATGCGAAACGACGACGAACATTCCGGCTTTGTGCGCAACGAAGGCAACGACCGGCTCAAAATCACCTCCGCGACCGGCGAGGAAACCGTCGTGAACCCGACCGATGTCGCGGAGATGCGGCCTGCCGGTGTGTCGTTGATGCCGGAGGGTTTGCTGGAGGGGCTCGCAGAATCTCAGGTGAACGACCTCCTGACGTTTCTCCTGAACGAACCGCCCAAACGCGACCAAGCAGACGCGCAACGGATCATCGGAACGCCGAACTCCCGTTCGGCAAGTGAGGTTCAACGACAGAACGGGAGTTCGGCGTTCCGCGTGGTGCTTGTCGCTTCAGAGCAGGACCACGGTCCCGGCCAGCACGATTATCCTGCATGGCAAAAGAGCTGGCACAAACTGCTCGCAACCGCTCCTCACGCGCAGGTTGAAGACGCGTGGCTCTGGCCGACCGACGCTCAGTTCGCGTCCGCTGATGTCCTTGTTCTCTACTTCTGGAATCACGATTGGAGCGATGCGAAATACGCGCAGCTCGACGCGTTTCAAGCGCGGGGCGGCGGAATTGTCGTGCTGCACTCGGCGACGATTGAAGACAAAGCGCCGCTGAAGCTCGCCGAGCGGATCGGTCTGGCCGCCCAGCCGCAGACCGTCAAATACCGGCACATGCCGTTTGATCTCAGATTTGTCGATCGCGAACACGCCATCACCGCCGGGCTTCCCGAACAACTGCCATTTCTCGATGAACCTTACTGGCCGATGATCGGTGATACCTCAAAGATTCACGTACTGGCCGAGGCCCTGGATATCGACGGCGAAAACCGCCCCATGGCGTGGACATTCGAACGGGGCAAAGGACGGGTTTTCGCAAGCATTACCGGGCACTACACCTGGACGCTGGATGATCCGGTTTTTCGTCTGATCATTCTGCGCGGCATCGCTTGGGCCGGGCACCGGGACGCGGCGGCTCCTTTGCCCACCTTGGATTAAGCCAATTATTCTTTTGAAACTGACAACCTCCCCTACTTA
>JBDNGP010000151.1:0-8644 GCA_041689265.1 Verrucomicrobiota bacterium | reverse complement strand
CGGGAAGAAAACCAAAAACCAAAAACCGGCGCACCAAAAACAAACCATACCTAACAATGACCGCCTCCTCCGTAGCGTAATTATTCGCCTCCTGAGGTCATTGATTCAAAAACGCGCCGACTGGAATCGCGCAGTAGAAGGTGTGTTCGAAAACCCAATCAAACAGCTCCTCCGGCTGGTCCGTCAAGAAATTGCCAAGCCGATAATGCGCGTCGTCAAGGGTCGCCGGGGTTTGTTGTTTGCAACGCGTCAGTGCACCGGGGGCGATGTCGAGTCCGGTCGTAGTGAATCCGAGTCGAGCCCATGCTCGGACGTCATGTCCCGCACCGCAGCCCGGAACCAAGACTGTTCCCCGCGACAAAGATGTCTGATCGTTCAGGAAATCGACCAGCCCGGGCGACGGCTCACCCTTGTCCCAACGCGTATCGCCAGCCTGATAGAGTGCTTCCCAGTCGGTTTCCATATCTTGATCAATAAAAAGCCCCGGTCGAAACCGGGGCCGAGTAAACTTCTGGTTCGGCGATTCCGGTCACATCATTCGCAACAACGTGTCCGCCATGTCGGACGGTGTCTGCGCGACGCCGATTCCCGCCGCTTTGAAGGCGTCGATTTTCGCCTGCGCCGTTCCTTTCCCGCCGCTGACGATCGCACCGGCGTGCCCCATCCGGCGACCCGGAGGAGCTGTTGCGCCGGCAATGAATCCGGCAACGGGTTTGGTCCCGTGTTGCTTGATCCACTCCGCCGCTTCTTCCTCGGCACTGCCACCAATCTCGCCGATCATGATGATGCCGTGCGTTTCGGGATCTTCCATGAACAGTTTGATGACATCGAGATGGGAGGTGCCGTTGACCGGATCACCACCGATGCCAACGCAGGTGGACTGGCCCATGCCGCGGCAGGTGAGCTGCCACACGGCTTCATAAGTCAAGGTGCCGGACCGGCTGACCACGCCGATGTGGCCTTTCTTGTGAATGTATCCCGGCGCTATTCCGATGCGGCAGCCACCGGATGATTTTTCTCCGTCACCGGGGGTGACGATGCCGGGACAGTTCGGACCGATCAAACGGGTTTTTGAACCTTCCATCGCGCGCTTGGCTTTCACCATGTCGTTGACCGGAATGCCCTCGGTAATCGCAACGACCAGATCCAGCCCCGCATCGACACCTTCGAGAATGGCGTCGGCGGCGAACGGCGGCGGTACGAACACGGCCGACGCGGTCGCACCAGTTGCTTTGGCCGCTTCAGCGACGGTATCAAAGATCGGCACCTTCTTGCCGCTGTGTTCGAAGAACTGGCCGCCCTTGCCGGGCGTGACTCCCGCGACGATGGCCGAACCGTAATCGATGGACAGCTGCGTATGGCGCGCGCCGAAACCGCCGGTGATGCCTTGAATGAGAACTTTGGTGTCAGGTTTAACGAGAATGGACATAATTGTGGGCTTAGTCGGTCAGTAGATCATCAATCGTAGGATTGCTGCGTGCCCCATGGCGAACATGCGAAATTTCGACCACCCGTTGGTCACGAAGCCCTCGATAGTAAATTCTATAGCCCTTCCGTGAGAGGACCCGATGAGGCAGGTCCGGCTCGTAAACACGTCCAATCTCAGGATGGGTCTTCAAGATAGTTACTTGCTTGAGCAATGCCTTCCCGAACTTCGCGGCAGCCGAAGGATTTCTGCTACGAAGGTAACGGTCAATTCTTTCCAGGTCGCAGTACGCCGGCTCCGTCCAGACAAGGGCAAAATTCATTTGCGATACCAGGATTGGAAGCGGCGCATGACTTCGTCGTGCGAGACGATTTTTCCTTTCGCCGACGCGGCATCGGATTCGCGCAAGGCAGTCAGCACATCCACCCGCTCGCGCACCTGTCGCGCGGAAGCGGTATTGGGAAGCCGACTGATTGCCAGCAATGCTTCTTCTTTAAATGAGAGCGTCGCGTTCATGGAGGAATTCTAACAAAAACTGGCTTTTTCTAAAAGGAATCAGTTGTGTCCCGGCTTGCGTTTATGGATACAGATCGCGTTGTCGTCCGGGTCATTGATGAAAGCCATGTGGCAAACCGGCGTTTCGATCGGCTCCATGTGGAACTTCACCGCCTGCGACTTCAGCTCCTTGATCGCAGCGTCGAAGTCGTCCACTTCCAGGCCGACAGAACATCCGCCGGAGGAGGGTTTCCAGTCCGGCGCACCGGCACCGATTGACAGCGTGCCGTTGGCGATATCGTATTCTGTCCACTGCATGCCGCCGGGTTCGCCGACGACCATTCCGGGCTTCAATCCCAGCACCCCTTCGTAAAACTTGCGGGCCCGCGCCATGTCGGTGACCGGGTAACAGCTGAATGCGATTTCGCTGATTTTCATGATGGGTGATAACTTGGTTCAGGCGGCGACTTCTTTGACAACTTTCTGTGCGGCATCAGACATCGAATCACCGGCAATGATCGTGAGGCCGGATTCGGAAAGTGTTTTCTTACCGGCGTCGACGTTGTTGCCTTCGAGACGGACGACGAGCGGGAGCGTCAACCCAGTCTCCTTCACCGCCGCAACGATGCCGGTGGCGATGACGTTGCAATCCATGATGCCGCCAAAAATATTGACCAGGATCCCCTTCACGTTCGGATCGCTGAGGATGATTTTGAACGCCGCGCTGACCTGTTCCTTGCTCGCGCCGCCGCCGACATCGAGAAAGTTTGCCGGGCTGCCGCCGAAGTGCTGGATGATGTCCATGGTGGCCATCGCCAGACCCGCGCCGTTGACGAGGCACGCGATATTGCCGTCGAGCTTGATGTAATTCAGTTCGTACTTGCTGGCCTCGATCTCCAGCGGCGCTTCTTCGCCGAGATCACGCATCTCTTGAATGTTCTTGTGGCGGTAGAGCGCATTGTCATCGATGCTGATTTTCGCATCCACGCAAACGATCGCCTCTTTGCCATCAGAAGTGCCGACAATGCACAGCGGGTTGATCTCGACCATTGAGGCGTCGCATTCCCAATAGGTTTTGTAGATCGCGAGAAAATTCTTCGCCGCCAGTCCGATCAACGCGCCTTTCAAGCCGAGCGCGGCCGCGAGCTTCCGGGCCTGATAGGCCTGCAAACCAATTGCGGGATCGATCGTTTCTTTGACGATCTTCTCCGGCATTTTTTCGGCGACTTCCTCGATATCCATGCCGCCTTCGGTACTGACCATCATGATAATCCGCGACGTCACACGATCCAGCAGGCACGCGCAGTAGAACTCGTTCTTGATCTCCTCGGCGGTCGCGATCAGCAGCGTCTTCACCTCCCGACCTTCGGCTCCGGTCTGCTTGGTGACAAGAATCTCGCCGAGCATCGATTTCGCGAATCCGTGTGCTTCATCTACAGATTTCGCGAGTTTGACGCCGCCCTGGAAGCCGCTTTTGAACGTGCCTTTGCCGCGTCCGCCGGCGTGGATCTGGGATTTGACGACGACCATTTTGTGGCCGTCTTTGAAAAGTTTCTCCACGGTCGTTCGGGCCTCGTCGTGAGATTTTACGGGAACGCCGCCGGGGACAGTTGCGCCGTACTGGGCGAGCAACTGTTTCGCCTGATATTCGTGAATGTTCATGAAATTAATTGCCTGAATCTGGATCGGCCGCAGTCGCGACGCGGTCACATTGACGGGAAAAATTCCGTGCGCTTCAGTTCGTTCGGTTCCGTTCGTCGATGGGTTCGAACTTCAAGCCAACGGGGCCGGTATATTCGCTTTGCGGCCGGATCAACCGGTTGTCCGTCAATTGTTCGAGGACGTGCGCGGTCCAGCCCGACGTGCGTGCGATGGCGAAAATTGGGGTGAACAGGTCGGTCGGTATTCCGAGCGAGAAATAAACGGTCGCGCTGTAAAAGTCGACGTTGGCTTCGAGACCCTTCTTTTCCTTCATCAACTCGGCGATGCGCTCGCTCATCATAATCCACTTCTTGTCACCCAGCTCGGCGCAAAGTTTCTGGGCCATCTTCTTCAAATGCGGCGCGCGCGGGTCCAGGACTTTGTAAACGCGATGGCCGATGCCCATGATCTTCTTTTTCTGCGCAAGGGCGTCGTCGATGTAGGCGTCGACCTTGTCGAGTTCGCCGATCTCCTTGAGCATCTTGATGACGCCTTCGTTGGCGCCGCCGTGGAGCGGGCCTTTCAACGTGCCGATCGCGGTGGTGATCGCGGAATACATGTCGCTCAACGTCGCGATGGTCACGCGCGCGCTGAACGTCGAGGCGTTCATGCCGTGATCGGCGTGCAGGACGTAGCAGACATCGAGCGTCTTCTCCGCGTCAACGGACGGTTTCTCGCCGTTGATCATCCAGAGAAAATTCGCGGCCTCACCAAGCGAACTGTCCGGCGCGACCAGTTCGTTGCCTTCGCGATGACGATGGAAGAACGCGACGATCACCGGAACCTGGGCGATCAGCCGGAGCCCCTTGCGCCGTTGGTAATCGACGGAAAGATCTTCGGCGGTGGTGTCGTAGCAGCCGAGCAGCGAGACCAGCGTGCGCAACGCGTGCATCGGCGGTGCGGTTTTAGGCAGCTTCTGAATGACGTCCACGACGCCCTTCGGCAGATCGCGAAAACCGACCAGCGTTTCCTTGAAATCAGCCAGTTCGGCGGCGTTCGGCAGGTGATTGTAATAGAGCAGAAAAACAACTTCTTCGTAGGTGGCGTTTCCCGCGAGTTCGTTGATGTCGTATCCGCAATAGATCAACTTGCCTTCGTCGCCCCGGACGTCACTGAGGCGGGTCTTGGCGGCGATGATGCCTTCAAGGCCTTTGGTTGCTGCCGATTTTTCGCTCATTAAAATTCAATTCCGCTAAAACGTTGAAACAAGGGGTAATCCGGCCCAAGCCGGAGTTTGACCGGGCGAATCTAGTGAACCGGCGTCCGCAGCGTCAACGGTTTTAACCGGTTGCCGGATGAAAACCGCTCATCGTTCCGCATCGTCCGGCGGTTCTGCCGCTGATTTTGCGCAATCCGTTTTGACAGAGGCCGTCACGCGCCACTATAAGGGCCTCCTCTTTTCGTTAAACCTGAACCTCAATACAAATACCATTATGGCAATTGCAGTTGGAACCAAAGCCCCGGACTTCACCCTCAAATCCAAACCCGTCGGCGGCGACCCGAAAGAGGTCAAACTCAGCGCCAACGCCGGCAGCAAGAACACGGTCATCCTGTTCTTCCCGCTCGCCTTCACCGGCGTTTGCACCACGGAAATGTGCGACGTCACCGCCGGCCTGAGCGCTTACAGCGACCTGAACGCGGACGTGATTGCGATCAGCGTTGACAGCCCGTTTGCTCAGGAAGCCTGGGCCAAGCAAAACAACATCAAGATCACCATCGCCAGTGACTTGAACAAGACAACCGCCAAAGACTACGACGTGCTGCTCGACGATCTGATGGGCTTCGGCTCCGTCAGCGCCCGCGCCGCCTTCGTCGTGGACAAGGCTGGACTGATCGTTTACTCGGAACAGACCCCAACCCCGAAAGAGCTGCCCAACTTCGACGCGATCAAAGCCGTGCTCGCCAAGCAGAATTAATCTGAAGCGACTATTCTTTGAAAGCGAAAGGCGGGGGGATTTCCCTCCGCTTTTTTCGTAATCGGTGCGGCAACAGCGCAATCGTGGGCGAGAACTCGGCGGCAGGTCGCTCCGAGGTTTTCTGCCCGCCGGTTTCACTTTCGAACCGGCTGTGGTTGTTGGCTGGTCAACCTTTGTTGCCATTTTTTTCCAGTCGCCAACTCAGATACGCAGTCGCGGCCAAGGTGAACGTGAATGCCAGGTTACGCGCGCGGCTTTCCGTGTAGAAACCGGAAAGAAGCAGCCCGCCGAAAAGCAAAGCTGCGACAAATACAACGGACAGGAAAACCCGGATGACAAAACGCCCTCGCGAGCCCCAGCGAATCACCTGCCGAACCAACAACACCGGACCGTACAGAGCGAACGTCGCAATCAGTGGTGCAACGATTAAAAAGGCCGCCACGGAGTACCACGGGCCGATGTCGTGTCGGTAAGAGAAGAGACCAGCGGGCACAACGAGCATCGCCCACACGACACAGAAATCCCAAGTAAAGCGGAATGGTCGGTCGATGTCTCGCATGGGGCGACGGCAGTTGGTTTTGACTGTTCCGATTCAAGCGCTATCAAAATTCCAGGGCGCGCGCATCGGGCGTTTCAACCAGCCGTTCGCAGCGCGGTTGTTGGTGATCAGTTGGCGTTCGGGATCCCAGTCCAGTTTCCAACCGGTGCGAATCGCAATGACGCCGAGATGACAGACGCTGGCGCTGCGATGTCCAACTTCCGCGTTGGCGATTGGTTGTTCGCGCGTTCGCATGCAGTCGAAGAAATTGCCGTGATGGCTGTCGCTCACATAGAGCTTTTCGGCGGAGCCGGGCAGGGGGGTCGTGAGCAAATCCGGATCACTCGCCTCGATGCTTCCGCGCGTGACGAAGATCCAGCCGTCGGTGCCTTCAAAGAGCACTCCGTGGCCGCGCTGGTCCTTGTCCGGGCCGGTCGGGCTGCCACCTGGATCTCGGTTGCTGATGCTGCGGCAGATGTGTGTCACGCCGTTCGCGTAAGTGTAGTGAACTTCATATTCACTCGCCGCCGGGTAACCGCCGGGAATCATTTCGACCAGTGGTTTACCCTCGATCGTCGACGGGCCTTTCAGCCCGATGCCCCAAAGCGCGATATCGTTGTGGTGCGCGCCCCAGTCTGTCATCGTTCCGCCCGAGTAATCGTACCAGTATCGAAATGTGCCGAGACATTTTTCCTTCACGTACGGCGTCATCGCGCGCGGCCCGAGCCACATGTCCCAATCGAGTCCTTCAGGGATTTCGCTTTCGAAGAACGGACCCTGCCGTGGGCCTTTGGGAAGGTAGGACGTCACTGTCTTGAGTTTTCCAACGCGCCCATTGCGAACGAGTTCACACGCGTGCCGGAACCGTCGGTCACTGCGTTGCTGACTGCCAGTCTGCACGATTTGTTTGGTCTCCCCGCTGACCCGCACCACGTGCTGGCCTTCTTCAATTGTTAAGGTAAGCGGTTTCTCGCAGTAGACATCCTTTCCGGACCGCATCGCCGCAATTGTGATCAATGCGTGCCAGTGATCCTGTGTCCCGCAAATGATCGCATCGATGTCGTCCCGGTCGATGACTTCGCGGAAATCACTGTAGGGGTCGGCGCCCGGCCATTCCTTCTTGGCGTCGGCGAGTCGGTGGGCGTCGACATCGCATAGCGCAACGATGTCACAGAAAGCTTTGGACTGCCGGGCGTCGGCCTTGCCCCTGCCGCCGCATCCGATCAAAGCGACTGCCGGACGGTCGTTCGGCGAGAGCGGATGTTCCTGTTCCGCCGCGCGTACTTTCGGGACCGGCAGACCGGCCATTCCGATCCCGGCAATGGCGGTGGAAGTGGTGAAAATGAAACGTCTGCGATTGAAGCTCAACGTGCGGGATTTCATGAATGAATGGCAGCGCTCAGCGCGAGATCCGTCAAGGAAATGGTTGGTAAAATATTCCCGAATCTTGTTTTTGCGGAAGGGAAGTGCGCCTGTGGAGAACGGTCGCCCGGTCGAATCCCGGACTTGAAAGTGAAGTGTCCACTGGTCAGCATTGCCAGGAGTTTGACCATCCTGTCGGGGCTGGAGAAACGTTACAACTTTGAATCGCACGTCAGAAATGCCGTTCCGTTTGAGCCGTCATTCATGGCGGTCCGGATGTCTCGTGGCATCGGTCGCTTTCATCGCCGGCCTAGCGCGATTCGGAGCGATGCTGCAGTCCGCTGAAATTGAAGTTGTTCGATCCGCACCGGGTTCAACGAACGAATCGGGGGCGATTAAAGACGAGAAGGAAAAAAGGGCTGCCATCGCGCCGGCCAAGTACTGGAAATTCCACTGGGAGGATGGACTGTATTTCCAATGGATCCGTCAATTCACGATTGGTGGGACGAACCGGCTTTTCAAAACACAGACCCAGGAAAAGGTTGGGCTCACGGGCAAACTCGGAGGGCTCTTACAGGCGGACGGAGCGGTTTACTGGCCCCAGACCTCCACGGCTGATTTCCAGGACGGGATGCAACTGCGGCGCGCGCAGATCTATGCGACCGGGGAGTTCCTGTTGAATAGGCCCGTCCACTACATGGTTAAATTCGGGTACTACAATCCGGACTTTGTTCTTTATAATTTTTCGTTCTGGTTTGAAGACATTCCCTGGGTGCAGACGGTCAAGTTTGGGTATTTCAAGGTGCCGATGATGTTGGAGGGATACGGGTCCTCCACAGACTCGTTGATGATGGAAGCCGCCAATCCGGTTGGTGCCTTTTATCCCACGAGCCGAACCGGGCTGCAGATTGGCGGTCCCACGCCGTCAAAGCGGATGACCTGGAACGCTGGCGTTTTCTCTGTTGGACAAGAGGTCGATGGGGGGGGGGCGCCAGCCAAAGTCCATTGCGACTGATTGGCCGATTTACCGGCTTGCTATGGGATGTCAATGAGGAAGGGAGAACACCGTCTTTCCTGCATCTCGGTACCAGCGTGAACTACACTTTTTCGGGGCAGGGAAGCATCCAGTATCGTTCCCGTCCGGAGAGTCATCTTGCTCCGTTTTTGGTGGATACCGGAGTGATCGACAGTCGCAATGCTTTCTTG
>JBDNGP010000150.1:0-36239 GCA_041689265.1 Verrucomicrobiota bacterium | reverse complement strand
GTAGGCGGTGGGGACCGATATCAACGGGACGGTTACGTCCAGAGCCTTGAACTGCCGACAGAATTCGCGGATTTCATCACCTGATTTTTGGGTGCTGTGAATCATGATGCCGTCGGCTCCGGCCTTGATGTAAGCCTGCGCTCTGGCAATGGCGTCCTCCATTCCGTGTTTGAGGATCAAGCTCTCAATGCGGGCGACGATCATGAAGTCGGCCGTCACTTGCGCCTTCTTTCCCTCGATGATCTTGTGGCAGAAACCCTCGATCGTATCTTGGGTTTGGGCCACGTCCGTTCCGAACAGCGAATTCTTCTTGAGCCCGACCTTGTCCTCGATGATCACGGCCGACACGCCCAGCCGCTCGAGGGTTCGGACCAGGAAAACAAAATGCTCGGGGATGCCGCCCGTGTCGCCGTCGTAAATCACGGGCTTGGTGGTGACCTCCAGAATCTCGTTGATCGTGTTGGCTCGGGAGGTTCTGTCGACCGCTTCGATATCGGGTTTTCCCTTGGCGGTAGAGTCCGTCAGACTGCTCAACCAGATTCCGTCAAATTCGTGCACCATGTGGTTCCTGGTCACCTTGGTGTTCTCGACAATGAGAGCAGAGAGTCCGTTATGCGCCTCCATCAGCCGGATGATTTTCTTCGCGTTCAGCAGCCGTTTCAGCTGCTTCATCCGAATTTGCGGTGTCGTCCCGATTTCCCGCAATCTCGCGTTCAGCGCGGTCGACGAGATGCCGACGGTGTATTCGGGTTCCACAAGTTCTCCCCCCCATTCTGCTAATGTGCTGATGACTTGTTCCCGGGTATGTTTTTGAGGGCCGGTCCGCCAGTCGTTTCCATGAACCACGTAGTCCGGTTTGATTTTCTTCAAATTGGGGACGTAATCAAGGGTCTCCTGTGGGATCACCTGAACGACTCCCTTGATATTCTCGACGATTGCACAGCGTTCTTCAAATGTGAGGAAGGGCAGTCGTTTATAACTGGCGATCGCTTCATCGGTCAGGAGGCCGACCGTGACCTCGCCCAGTTCCCTCGCCGTTTTCAAAATATTGAGATGCCCGTGGTGCAACAGATCGGCACTCATTCCTACGTAAACTCGTTTCATATTGGAGCGAAGTTTTCCCGTCGGTCGTCGCGTGGCGCGAGGATGAATCCTTCGACACCAATCGGACGGGAAGATAAAGGCGCAGAGGTTGTGATTGGGGGCACAGGCTGGCAAGGCAAAACCCAACAAAAGGCTCCGGATCGGCAGTGTCTTGCATCGATTCACGTGGCCGAAGACAACTGGTTTGACAGCTTCAATGCGTTGGGTGGGTCGACGGCTGCTGGCTTCGATCTGACTCGGAACACAATTATTGGGTTGAGTTTTCGGATACAGACGGTAACCCCTTCGGCCGCTAAATCGCATGAACCAGAATCCAATTCAGAATTCAACGAGCGGGACGAAGTCGCGCGTCAATGTGCTGGGCGTCGGCATCAGTGTTCTGAATCTGACGATTGCGACTCAACGGATTCTCGATGCGGTGAAGAGCCGAACAAAGGGGTTTGTCTGCATTACCGGCGTTCACGGCGTGATCGAAAGCCAGAGCGACGTCGCGCTTCGCAAGATACATAACAGGGCCTACTTGGTGACGCCCGACGGGATGCCGATGGTCTGGGCCGGAAAACTCGCGGGACACAGTGAAATGGGGCGTGTCTATGGGCCGGACCTGATGCTGGAAATCTGTCGCGTTTCGGCGGAACACAACGTGAAACACTTCTTCTACGGAGGGGCGAACAATGTGGCGGTCGACCTGAAGGAGCATTTGGAAAAACGATATCCAGGTCTCAACGTGGTGGGGACCTACGAACCGCCGTTTCGACCGCTCAACGATGCCGAAGTCCGACAGCTGGAGGAACAGGTGTCGCAGGCCCGGCCTGATATTTTTTGGGTGGGGCTCAGCACTCCAAAACAGGAGAAATTTATGGCCGAGTATCTCCCCAAGCTCGGCGCGACGATCATGATTGGTGTGGGTGCGGCCTTCGATTTTCATTCCGGCCGGGTCCGCCAAGCCCCGAGGTGGATTCAACGTTCCGGATTCGAGTGGCTTTATCGTCTTTGTTCGGAACCCCGGCGCTTGTGGAAACGGTATTTGCGCAATAATCCGTTGTTCTTGTGGGCATATTTTCTCCAAAAGACCGGATTGAAAAAGTTTGAGCTGGATTAACGGGGGGAATTTAATGATTTTTCGCCGACGCGATGAGTATATCCAAAGATTCTTTGATTGTGGTTTGCGGTGGCGGCGGCTTCATCGGAGGGCATCTGCTTGCAGATCTGCGCCGACAGGGGTTCTCCCGATTGCGCTCCGTTGATATCAAGCCCACGGAGGAATGGTATCAGGTATTCGATGATGTGGAAAACCTGGTGCTCGACCTGCAGGACAAGGATGCCTGTTTCGTGGCGCTGAAGGGGGCTTCGCAGGTTTACAATCTCGCGGCGGACATGGGCGGCATGGGATTCATTGAGAACAACCGCTGCCTCTGCATGCTTTCCGTCCTGATCAACACCCATCTGCTGATGGCCGCCAAGGAACACTGTGTTGCCCGTTTTTTTTATGCGTCATCCGCCTGCGTCTACAACGCGGACAAGCAAAAAGACCCGAACGTGACGGCTCTCAAGGAGGCGGATGCCTACCCTGGGATGCCGGAGGACGGTTACGGATGGGAGAAGCTGTTTAGCGAGCGGATGTGCCGTCACTACAGGGAAGACTTCGGGTTGGTCACCCGGGTTGCGCGCTATCACAACGTCTATGGTCCGCTCGGAACGTATGATGGCGGCCGGGAAAAGGCGCCCGCCGCAATGTGCCGCAAGGTGATCCAGGCAAAGGTCAGCGGTAAGCACGAAATCGAGATCTGGGGCGACGGTCTGCAGACCCGCAGCTTCATGTATATCGACGATTGCCTGAAAGGAACCCAGGACATTCTCGCCAGCGACATTCTGGAGCCAATCAACCTGGGCAGCAGTGAGCTTGTCAGCATCAATGATCTGGTCGACATCGTGGAAGAGATCGCTGGGATCAAACTGAATCGCTCGTACAATTTGAACGCGCCGAAGGGGGTCAACGGTCGAAACAGTGACAACACGCTGATCAAGCACTGTTTGAAATGGGAACCGTCAGTTCGGTTGAGGGACGGGATGGAGAAAACGTACAAGTGGATTTACGATCAGATGATGGCGACTGCAAAGTGACGTAAATGGATTCATCTAACACCACGAATGACGAGCGACCGGCTCCGCTTCTGACCCAAGTCAGAGACTGCCTCAAAAGCATTCCCGACAAAGGGCTGTTCGTCTGCCTGGTGGTTCTGTGGTTGTTGCCGTTTGCCTATTGGGGCAATTCTACATTCGGCTATGTGGACACCAGTTCGATGTTCAGGTGGATGTTCAGTGCCTATAATTCACCGGGGACGGAGGAGGAGTTTGGGAACTTCCTCCCATTCGTCGTCCTTTTTCTATTCTATCACGAACGCAGCCGCCTGCTTCCTCTGATGGCCCGGCCCTGGAGGCCGGCGTTGGGGCTTCTGGCTGCTGCCGCGATGCTCCACGTTGTCGGCTACGTCGTGCAGCAGCCACGGATTTCGCTGGCGGCGATGCTGATGGGGGGGTACTGCATTCTGGGAGTGGTCTGGGGATGGAGATTTCTAGTCGGCAGTTTTTTTCCTTACTGGCTCCTGTTTTTTTGCATCCCGATCGGGAGTTTGATCGAGAATATCACCTTCCCGTTGCGGTTGCTTTCGACCGACCTCTCGGTGTGGATAACCACGTATATTTTTGGCGTTCCGATTATTCAGGATGGTGTGCGGATATTCGATCCAGAAGGACTCTTCCAATACGAGGTAGCGGCGGCGTGCAGTGGAATCCGGAGTCTGATTTCACTTTTTATTCTGACGACAATCTTCAGTTTCGTGACGGTCAAGGCCTGGTGGAAACGAGTCGTGTTGATTGGTTTGACCGTTCCGCTGGCCATTGCCGGCAACGTGTTGCGGCTCCTGATTCTCATGCTTGTCTCGGAAATCTTCGGGCAGAAGATTGGCGAAATGGTCCACGACTGGCTCGGGTTCATCACCTTTGCTATTTCCCTGAGCGGAATCGTCATTGTCCAGCGCTGGATGGAACGTGGGGAATCGGAACGAAGCCCCGGTCCGGGAAGACCCGCTCAAGCCCATGCCTGACCTCAGAAATAAAATAACTATGATCGTTGCCGCAGGCGGCATCGTCATCGGGATGGTGTTCTTACTGAATTGGATGAGCAAGCGCCACCAGTTGGGTGCTCCGGCGGTCGTTGTCGCTGGCGAACTCAGTGGTGGACGGCTCGAAATTGTTCTCCCGAAAGACGTAGCTGGCTTCACTTCTTCAAACCTGCCGATTTCCGAAATCGAAGTCTCGACGCTTCCCAGTGATACGTCGTTTGGCAGGTCACAATACGTGGATGCAGACGGCTTTGCAGTTGATGTGACGGTCGTGCTTATGGGGACTGATCGAACCAGCATTCATAAACCGGAGTTTTGTTTGAATGGTGCAGGATGGCCGATCATTCAGACGGATCGCGTAGCAATAGCGATGGAAAACGGTTCCCAACTGGGTGCGACAAAACTTCTAGTGGAGAAGAAAATCAAATACGAAGGGCGAGACGTCCTTTTGCGGGGGATCTATACCTACTGGTTTGTCGCGGACGGTGTCGCGACGGACAGTCACAAGGAGCGGATGTGGTTGATGGCGAAAACCCTCCTGACAAAGGGGGTATTGCAACGGTGGGCCTACGTCAGCTGTTTTACGTGGAACGTTGAAGGAAACGAAGAACGACTGTGGGAAAAGACTCAGGGTTTTATACGGGAAATCGGCCCGAGAATCCATCCTGGCCTTCCACTTCTTCAGTAACGCGGCAGTCCGGATCGGAATGCAGCTGTACCGTGACTTGCGTGATGGGGTTCTGTTCGCCGTCGCCGGAAGGTAAACGTCCACTTTATCGACGAACGATGAAAAGGGCGGAGTCATTCACAACGGATCGTGTCACCGGGGTGCGACAACTTGACCAGGTTTTGCGAGCGAACCCGGTGAGGGTGTTGTTTCACGGTGGCGAAGCGTTGCATTCCTTCCCCCGCTCGACGCGTCCGTAACCAGATCGTAAACGGATCTTGATTTTGGATGGATTCCATTGCAGAAAGCGCGGCCCGTAACATCATGCTTCAACGACAGCGACTAGTTCGTAATCAGATCCATAAATTGCTCGATGCGTTGATCATCGGGTTCAGTTTTTGGCTGGCGCATTTTGTCCGCTCCCATCCGCTCGGTGTCAAAACGTTTACCTATGAGCTGGGGGGATTCAGTGAATACGCCTGGCTGCTGGCCGTGATTGTTCCGTTTGCTCCGTTGGTGCTGGAGCTGGCCGGATTTTATGACCGCTCGCTTCTCGGGTCCCGGCGGGCTGCGCTTTGGCAGCTGGTCAAGGGCTGCTCGGTGTTAACGGTGGGCGCGATTATCATCCAGTTTTTCTTTCGCGAGCAGTTGGCACGATCAGTTTATATTTTCTTCCCGATTTTTAGCATTCTCTTGGTGATGCTGAAGGAGGAACTCGTTCGGCAGTTGGTGGAATCTCAGGTCGGGCGCGCCCGGATGCGACGTCGATTGATCGTCGCGGGCATTCAGAGCGACACTGAAAAGATGACCCAGTACCTCTCAACGAAGGACGATGCCGGGTTTGACGTGGTTGAGAGGGTCTCGCTCGATGAGGACTCCATTAGCCAGCTCCCCACGCTTCTCCGGAAATATTCTGCGAACGCCGTGGTTTTGTGCGCGCAGCACACGGCTTTCGGGCTGGTCGAGAAGGCGATCCGAAGCTGTGAACTGGAGGGAGTGGAGGTGTGGTTGATGGCGGACTTTTTCAAGACGGAAATCAGCCAGACGTCGCTCGACGAGTTCTACGGAAAGCCGATGCTGGTTTTCAGGTCCGCTCCGGAGGCTTCCTGGCAGGCCATGGCGAAGCAGCTGATTGATTTCTCAGGGGCGCTTTTTCTCCTTGTTTGTACGTCCCCCGTCCTGCTGGCGGCTGCCCTGACGATTCGGTTCACCTCGAAGGGCCCGGTTTTTTTCCGGCAGCAACGTGCCGGACTCAACGGACAGCCGTTCAACATGCTCAAGTTCCGTTCGATGGTGAGCAATGCGGAGCAGCTAAAACAGGAACTTGCCCAATTGAACGAGATGAGCGGACCCGTATTCAAGGTCACCAATGATCCTCGCGTCACCCGTGTCGGGCGGTTCATTCGCAAATGGAGCATCGACGAGCTGCCTCAACTTATAAACATATTGCGGGGCGACATGAGTCTGGTCGGTCCCCGACCGTTGCCGGTGGACGAGGTGGAGCGGTTCGATGATCGCGCGCACCGTCGGCGGTTGAGCGTCAAGCCAGGGTTGACGTGTCTTTGGCAGGTGACCGGCCGGAGCGACGTGAGAGACTTTTCTGAATGGGTGCGACTGGATCTCGAGTACATCGATAACTGGTCCATCTGGCTCGATTTGAAAATTCTTGTTCGGACCATTCCTGTCGTCCTGACGGGTGCCGGTGCCAAGTAAAACCAACGTCAGCATCAGGCTCAGAAAGGCTCCGTCTCGCCATGAAGTCAGCGAAAAAGAAATCGGCGCGCGCAAAAACCGCGAAATCAAGAACGCCCGCCCGGCCCGTTTCCGTGGTCACCGGCGGAGCAGGGTTTCTGGGATCCCACCTTGTGGATCGGCTGCTGGCGGAAGGCCATCAAGTGGTCGCGATTGATAATCTGGTCACGGGCTCGGTGGAGAACATTGATCATCTTTCCGGCCATCAGAATTTCCGGTTCATTCAACAGGACGTCACTGAATTTCTGTTCTTGCACGGTCCTGTGAATTTCGTCTGGCACTTCGCTTCGCCCGCCAGTCCGATCGACTATCTGGAGCTGCCGATTCAAACGCTCAAAGTGGGCTCGCTGGGAACGCACAAGGCGCTGGGACTTGCCAAAAACAAGGGTGCGAGGTTTCTCCTGGCCTCGACTTCCGAGGTGTACGGGGATCCGCTGGTGCATCCGCAAACCGAGGACTACTGGGGCAATGTCAATCCGGTTGGCCCGCGGGGTTGTTACGACGAATCTAAGCGTTTTGCCGAGGCGATCACCATGGCCTATCATCGTGCTCATCAGCTTGAAACCCGGATTGTCCGCATTTTCAACACGTACGGACCGCGCATGCGGATGAACGATGGGCGGGTGGTGCCGGCGTTCATACATCAGGCACTGACCGGGAAGCCGATGACGGTATTTGGAGATGGTAGCCAGACCCGGAGTTTCTGTTTTTGTTCTGATCTCATCGACGGGATCTTCCGCCTGATGATGAGTTCCGAGGCGGATCCGGTGAACATCGGCAACCCGCAGGAAATGACCATGCTGGAGTTCGCGATGACGATTCGAAGTGCGACAAAATCAAAGTCGCGAATCATTCACAAGCCGCTGCCTCAGGACGATCCGAAGCAGCGTCGCCCCGATATTCAGCGCGCCGAATCAATCTTGAAATGGCGTCCGGAAGTCAATCTGGAAAACGGCATTTTGCGGACGATCGATTATTTCCGGAGCAAAGTGAAATGAAGGTCCGACCAACTCTATTGCAGGGTGCCTAAATTGGTCAGCGAGAGGGTTTTTGTTTGACCGGCTTTGGTAATTCCAGTAACTCAAAAGCACTTCCTGCAAGTGCGCACGCCAAACCTCATCGGTGCTTTGGTGTGAACCCCGAAAGGGTACAAAATAAACAGGTAGATCTATGAGTAATAAGTCATTTTTAGCCGTCGATTTTGGGGCCAGCACTCTCAAGGTCGCGGAGTTCGACTTCACTGCCGACGGTTCGTTGGCATTGTTGAACTACGGGATTGAGCCGCTCGGCCTCGCCGGGTCGCAGGATGCCGCGCGGGAAGCTGTTGTCATCAAGGCGTTGCAGAAGCTGGTTTCGGAAAAAGGCTTTGCCTCGAAGAACATCAACGTCTGCGCTCCCGGGTTTCACGTTTTTTCAAAATTTGTAAAACTACCACCGGTTGATTCTGGGAAACTCAATCAGATCATTGAGTATGAAGCTCGGCAGAACGTTCCGTTCCCTCTCGAAGAAGTGGTGTGGGATTATCAGATCCTTGGGACAACTCCAAGTGGTGAACTTGAGGTTCTTCTGGTGGCGGTCAAGTCGGAGATTGTAGAGGGGCTTTTCCGGTCCGGTGATGCCGCTGGTTTGAAGCTTCAGCTGGTTGATGTCTCTCCTGCCGCGCTCTGTAACGCTTTCCGTTTTAACTACGGTGATCTCGAAGGGTGCACCATGCTCCTGGACATCGGAGCCAAGACCAGCAATCTGCTCTTTTTCGAGGGCGAGAGAATTTACGCGCGCAGCATCAATATTGGTGCAAACGCAATCACGCAGGAGTTTGCGGCGGAGGCAAAGCTGCCGTTTGCGCGAGCGGAGGAAGTCAAAAAAGAGGAGGGCTTTGTCAGTCTTGGTGGTGCCTATGAGGAGCCTGAAAATCCCCATCAGGCGGCGATCTCGAAAATCGCGCGTCAGGTGATGACCAGGCTTCACATCCAGGTCAATCAGACACTCGGATTTTACCGGCAGCAACAGGGCGGCTCGGCCCCCGCACGATTGTTCCTTTCTGGTGGTGGCTCCATCATGCCTTACACCGCCCAGTTCTTCTCCGAGAAACTGAATGTCCCGGTTGAGTACTTCAATCCGTTTCGGAACATCCAGTTGAATGACGGCATGGATCTGGAGGAGTTGGCCAAAGTGGCTCATTCCTATGGCGAGGTTGTCGGACTGGCTCTTCGCGATCTGGCTCAGTGCCCGGTTGAAATGAATCTGATGCCGAAAACGCTCTTGCAGCGGCAGAAGATCAATCAGAAGAAGCCCTACCTTATTGCTGCGGTTGTGTTTCTTGTGGTCGCAGTGCTTGGGTTCGGTTTTCTCTATTCAAGTCTTGCAAGTCTGAAAGCGGACGCGCTCCGTGATTTGGACGCGGAAATCACGCCGCTGGCCAAGCGGGATGGTGATCTGACCAAGTCGATGAGTCGCTTGGACACCGCGCGAGCGGAGGTGGTACAGCTCAGTGCTTGGATGCGGGAAAAATACTACTGGATCTATTTCTACAATGAACTACACGCCATCCTTGCGGCGGCGGAGGCCCAATATGAAGCCGAGCTTGGCGTCCCCGTCGGAGTGTGGGTGGACAAGCTGGTGACTCAGCACCCGAATGCGGATCGGCGGACACCATTTGAAGACGAGAAAGAAGACGCTGGCGACGCCATGATGGATGAGAGGTTCATGGAACGCTACGGTCTCGCAAACCAGATGGCGAGTCAGACCAAAAAGAACACCAAGAAAAGCGCCGCAGACTTCATGCTCAGCGAGACGGATACGAACAGTATTTCAACGGTCGCCATGGTCTTTCGTGCTGTCGATGTTACAGCAAGTTCAGGTGACGCGAGTGCCAATGATCGGATTGCCTACGGCCTGCTGGAATTGATCAAGCGCAGTGATCTGGTCAGCACGAACGGCACGTCGTTGGGCGGGGCCATCAATGTCGATGAGAATAGCGGAACGATCAGCTTCCCGCTCAATATCAAACTGAAAAACCCACTCTCTCTGTAATATGGACTGGATCAAGAAAAACACGACGTTGCTCGTAAGCATTGTGGTGGCACTGGTCGCCATTGGCGGGGCTGGTTACTACCTCATAGAAAAAATGGGTGCGAGCGCGGACGTGAGCGCCAAGTTCAGCGCAGCCGTTCAGCGACGAGATGGTCTGATTCACAAACGCCCCAATCACCCGGGCTTTGTCAAAGTCGACAATATCAAGATCGTTAATGAAGACTATGACCGGCTGACACAGTTTCAATCTGAACTCATCAAAGGATTCAGGTCGACCACGCCGGTGCAGCCGACGGAACGCGATTTCAAACAGGCCCTAGCGGATACCATGGCGGTGATTGAGGGGGAAGGCGAGCGCAGTGGACTGACAGCGCCGACGAATTTCACCATGTCGTTTACCGCACAAAAAGTGGGCTACCGCTTCGCGAGCAACAGCTTGGATCGGCTCACCGTACAGTTGGCGGACCTGACTGTCGTGGCAAAGATTCTTGTGGATGCCAGGGTCAATTCAATTGAGTCCTTCAGGCGGGTTGCGGTATCGGAGGATGACTCTGGTGCCAACGCGGTTCCTGCGGAGTATATTGGAAATTTCGCCGTGAAGACAAATGAGGAGACCAAGGCGGTGGTCTATCCTTATGAAGTTTCGTTTCGTTGTTTCAGTGAAGAATTTGGCGACGTGCTCGAGGGCATCGCTGCTTCGCCCTATTCCATCCTAGTCAAAACCATCGCCATCGAACCGGCCACTGTTCGAAGCCTGAAATCCAAACGAAAAAAATTATCTGACGACAGTTTTGAAGCAATGTTTCAAGCCGCCACTAGGTATGGTGAAGCAAGTCCGACAACACCGACCGGCGCGGCCGGTGTTAGTCGCAGCCGTGGTCGTGGGGACGAGTCAGCCGCAATGAAAAATCGATACGGCTCGGCTCGCGTGCGCCCTGGTGCGAACCAGCCGGCGACTGGGATGGTTCCTCCGGGAGTTATGCCGATGCAGCCCACCGGCCCGGAGGTCCTGCTTCAGCCAGAGCCGTTGAGAGTCACCTTGGGGTTGGCTGTGGTTCACATGCCCGAGTCAGGTTCAGAGTCGTCCGCGAATAAATAAATTTACATGGAGTTCCTCAAAAACCACTACGAGAAGGTCATTCTTGGCGTCGTCCTTTTGGCCTTGGCCTTGGTGGCTGCCTGGTTGCCTATGCAGATCTCCGAGGAGAAGCGAAAAATCGAGAGCAGCATCACCGTGCCAAAACCCGAACCAGATCCAAAGAAGCCAACCGATCTGGCGGCCGTCGAATTTATCAGGGAGGAAGTCAAGAACCCTCCCAAGGCACGGCTGTCCGACGGGCACAACACCTTTAATTCCGTCGTCTGGAGAAAAATGCCGGACGGTAGACTGATAAAACTTCGGCCGGAAGATGTCGGGGTCAACCAGCTCAAGATTGAGGCTGTTGAGCCACTGAACTTCATCATCGAATACGACCGAGTCTCAGGATCGGGCTACTATTTCAATGTCACGCGGGAACAGGCTGAACAGGCTTCAGACCGTCGTCGCCGTCCGTATTACATCTCGCTGAACAGCGCCAAGAAAAACGAGGTGTTTTCGATTGTCGAAGTTCGTGGCGAGGAAGCGGATCCGCTTGCGTTCGTGTTGAAGCTGGTGGATTCCGATGAAGACATCGTAATTTCGAAAAGCAGGCCGTATCATGTGACCAACGGTTATTCGGCGACGATCGCGTATGCGCCGGAAAACAAAACGTGGAAACTTGCCCGCAACAAGGAGCCCTTAGTTTTCGCGGGAGACACCAACATTATTGTAGACATCAATCCGGCCGAAGTGATACTACGTGCCGTCTCAAACGAAAAGACCACAACCATACCGTTCTAACGTACCCAGACGCAGAGATCTTAACTTTATGTTTTCGGTTCTTGCCCTAAAACAACTCATGACCAAAGTAGTTTTTTCAGCCATCGTTTCCGCGGTATTATTGTCCGGAGGAATCACTGTCACAGCACAAAACGCGACTATCGATGCTGCTGTCGACGAGTCGGTTCGCCGTGAGGCGGACACGTTGCTTATGCGCCAGAAGCTCGTTGACGCCCAGATCGCGTCAGCCAAGGTGGACCTGTTGGAAGCTGCCCAGCTGTATCAGCAGTGCTTCGCGTTATCCAAGCGGATTGGTGCCGGAGTCGAGGTCGAGACGGCGGAGACTGTTTCAGGTCTAGTCGCAGTGCGGATCAAGCTCGCTGATCAACTGCGAAAGTCACTGGATTTCTCGGCCGCCAAAGACCAGATCGACAGCGCGCTGCTGGCCGATTCTAAAAGCCCGGAACTGCTCGCGCTTCAGAAGAAAAACGACGCCGACATTGTGAAGTATCAGGGCCGTCAACCCGACGCGGCGACCAAGGCAGAAGCAGTGCGGATTGGGGCTGAAAAAGTAGACGTGTCCACCGAGGTTCAAAATGCCAAGCTGCTGCTCCAAATGGGTAAGATCGAGGAGGCCAAGGCGATCCTGGTTGAAGCGATAAAGAAAGACCCGGTCAACAAGGAGGCGTTCTTCTATCTCGACAAAATACAGCAGGAACGTGAGGAAGTCTGGAGTGACATTCGTAAGTATGACAACCGTCGGCGCATGGTTGAGGTGAACAAGGCTTGGGTCGAGCCGATCAGCCGGGAAGCTCTGCCAAAACCGAACCCCTATGCAACCCGGCATCCGCAGATTGAAACGAGCGTGGAACGTCAGGCGATCATGGAAAAGCTTTACATGATCACGCTGAACGAAGTGATTTATGAAGGTCTGCCTCTTTCCGAAGTCGTAAAAAACCTGACCGACGAGGCGCGGAGTCGCGACCCGGATCAGAGGGGTGTCAATTTCCTGATCACATCAAGTGTCGACGCGCCTGCCTCGGCGACGGCCTTCACGACAGACCCGGCCACCGGTGCACCGATTGCGGTCAATTCAGGCGGCGGTTCCTCTGCCGACATCGGAAACGCCCTTATTGAAATCTCGACCCCGATCACCGATCTTCGCCTGATCGATGTACTTGATGCAATCGTGCTCGTCTCCGATCAGCCCATCAAGTACACGATTGAGAACTACGCAGTGGTGTTCAGCCCTAAATCACCAGAGCAGGAACGTCTTTTCACCCGCACGATCAAGGTCAACCCAAATACATTCTATCAGGGTCTTGAAGGTGTGTTCGCCAGCTCGCTCGGAGGGGGCGGAAATCAGCAGGGCGGCGGCGGCGGCGGCGGCCAGCAGGGTGGTGGTGGCGGTGGCCAAGGCGGCGGTGGCGGTGGCCAAGGCGGCGGTGGCCAAGGCGGCGGTGGCCAGCAGCAGCAGGGAGGAGCAATTTTTGCACAAGTCGGGATCGCGGGCGGTGGCAACCAGCAGGGTGGCGGCGGCGGCGGTTTTGGTGGCGGCGGTGGCGGTGGCGGTGGCCAGGGTGGTGGTGGTGGCCAGCAGGGCGGCGGTGGTCTTCGCTTTGTGACGGTTACCAACGACATGTCGATCGTTAACATTGCTGTCCGTGATTATTTTGAAGCGGCAGGCGTCAGTCTACTCGCGCCAAAGATGCTGTATTTCAATGACCGCACAGGTTTGCTCATGGTGCGAGCCACGCTTGAGGATCTCGAAATTATTGCACAAGCGGTCGAGGTATTGAATTACGAGCCTCCACAGATCACGATCGAAGCACGCTTTGTCGAAGTGTCCCAAAGCGACACCCGGGCTCTTGGATTTAACTGGATCTTGGGGAACACGCTGATTGGGCCCAACGGCGGCACTGCTATCGCTGGCGGCACGCAACCGCAGTTCAATACGGGCACGGCTCCCTCGGCGGCAAACCCGGCTGGTACTTTTCCTTTCCCCGGCGTAACTCCGAATCCAATTCCTCCTGCAGTTACGGACGGCAACTTCACTCAGGGTCTTCGTAACATGGCAAATGCGCCGGACTTGTTCTCGGTGACGGGTATTCTCACTGATCCGCAGTTCAAGGTGGTTATCACCGCACTTGATCAGCGTGAAGGTGTCGACCTCATGTTCGCGCCTCGCGTGACAACGTTGAGCGGCCGTCAGACGCAGATCAAGGCGGTGCTGGTCCAGACGATCATTACGGGTATCAGTCAGAATGGCCAGACTGGCGGCGGCACCGGTGGTGCGGCAGTTACGGTTGGTGGCGGTGGTGGTGGGACGGTGGCCGCCCAGCAGCCAACCACCCAGCCATTCGAATTTGGACCTGTCTTGGACGTTATTCCATACGTTTCAGCTGATGGACATACGATTCAAATGACGATCATCCCGACGCTGACCCGTTTCGACGGATATGACGATCCAGGCATTTATACCTCACAGATACAGTCCGGAAGTGGTAACACGGTCGGCAACGCGTTGACCCTTCCGACCCCGCTGCCAAGGTTTCAACTCCGTCAGGTCGCCACGAGTGTCAATGTCTGGGACGGGCAAACCGTCGTGATCGGTGGTTTGTTAAGCGAGATCGTTCAAAAAGTGAAGGACAAGGTGCCTCTTCTCGGGGACCTCCCGTACTTCGGACGTTTCTTCCGCAGCGAGTCCCAGTCGACACAGAAGCGCAACCTCATCATCTTCGTCACTCCGACGATTATTGATCCGGCGGGCAATCTGGTGAACGACCCGGATGAGCAGCCTTTCGCAAAGAAGGGTGTCGCGGCTTTGAATTAGTTTCGCGTTCCTATTTTCTGACTTGGAAAATATTTGGAATTAGACTGTAAGAATCTGCCTGCTACAGACAATAGAAAGTGATTATGCCGTTTAGGACGAAAATTCGTAAAATAGTTCCGGTCGTCGTCAGCCTTCTGGCCCTGAACGGAACACTCCACGGCCAGGGTGCGTTTGAACCTCAGGGCGGGGAATACTCCGTTGTCGGCCCTCTGGCTGGAGATCAGGTTCATGCCAATCTCGCCCTCGGTCACAACGGTGGTTATCTCGTCTGGCAGGACAATCACACCGACGGTGATGGTCTAGGCATTTCTGCGGTTAGGCTCAACAGCTCATCCACCGCGGCGTTCGACCCGTTTCGTGTCAATTCGATTTCGACGCACAATCAGGAACTGCCGCAGGTCGCTGAACTCGCCGGTGGAAATTATCTCTTCGTCTGGCAGGGCGGGCCTCCGGCAAAGCAGGGGATTTTCGCCCGCGTGCTTGATTCCAACGGCCTCTTTTTGAACAACGCCGACGTTCCGGTGAACACTCATACCACGACGACCAAGTTGTCACCCGCGGTTGCCGGTCTGGATAACGGCAATGGTATTGTGGTGTGGTCGAGCTTCGGTCAGGACGATGCCGCCAATCCGTCGCCTGTCAAACGGGGGTTGCAGGGCGTTTATGCGCAGTTGCTTTCACCCTCCGGGCAGAAAATTGGAGCTGAGTTCAGGGTCAATGACACGGTTGAGTTGAGCCAGCGGACACCGGTTGTGAGCGGGCTGAAGAACGGGGATTTTTTGGTGGTTTGGGTTACCGAACACATCACCGGGTTTGGAGACCGGCAGGACGTCAGCGGCGTGAATATCATGGGCCGGATCTATTCCGGTGGCACTGCGGCGCCGTTGAGCGGGGAGTTCACGGTGAACAGTTCCACGAACATCTGTGCCAATCCAAGTGTGGTCTCCACCAGCGACGGTGGTTTCACCGTTGCGTGGAGTGAAAATAACCGGAGCGACGGCGAGAACTCGTGGGACATTGCCGCCCGCCACTTCAGTTCGCCTTCGTCGGTTGCGGGTCAGACACAGCACCTGCTTAACACTCACACGTACGGCGATCAATTTGCACCCCGGATCAGTGGTCAGGGAAGTGAGCAGTTGGTGGTCTGGACAAGCCTCGGACAGGACGGAAGCCGCGAGGGTGTTTTTGGCCGGTTCCTCTCACTCGGTCAGATGGTTGGCGATGAGTTTTTGGTGAACAGTAAAACGGTTTCCATGCAGGTGTTGCCCGCAGTGAGCGCTCAGGATGAACAGAGCATGCTGGTCGTGTGGTCAAGTTTCATCGGCGGTCCGGGCAGTGTCGATCTGCGGGCCCAGCGCTATGCGGTGGCAATCCCCCGGCCGGGTGCCCCGATCATCAGTGCCATGAGTCCCTATGAGTTGTTTGTCGGCTGGCCGGAGATTGCCGGATTTGAGGTCGCCGAATATCATCTTTACATCGACGGTGGGAATGAACCGGTGATCACTCCGGATATTTTTTATACCTTGTCCGGCCTGAACCCAGGGACAACTCATTCGTTGCGCATGGCTTACAAGCTGGTTGATGGTCGGGTGTCGCCGCTGTCCGAGCCGGTGGCGGGAAAGACCTGGGGTGGTGATTTCAACTTCGACGGTTTGCCGGATGACTGGCAGCGGGAACAGTTCGGCAACGATTCAAGCAAGTGGGGCGGGCCGCTGGTCGATACCGACGGTGACGGAGTGAACAACCTGAACGAGTTTCTGGCAGGCACACGGGCCAACGATGCCGCCAGCGTGTTGAAGATGAACATTTCAAAATCAGCGCAAGGGTGGCAGCTGTATTGGAACTCCGTTCCGGGGCTCATTTACAAGGTTCAAGCTTCGGACAATTTCAATGTGTGGAGTGAAGTCGGGGGCTATCGGTTTTCGGCTGGTCTTTTGGATTCCGCCTTTGTCCAGCCCGACGGCGGAATGGAATACTACCGTGTCATTCGTATTCGTTAATGTTGCATATGTTGAGAAAAACCATCTTCAGTCTCGCGGTTGCGGTCGTCACGCTTGGTTCGCAAAACCTGTTCGGGTTTGCGCTCGACGGCCCGGCGATCGGCTACGAAGTTCCTGCATGGGGATACGAGCCTAATACCCTTGCTCGCGGTTATCCGAGAGCGATCGGCGATGAAAGCCGGGTCACCACACCAAATATCTATTACGCCTGTGATCAGACGTTTCTTGATTACTTTGGCGAGCGCGGTCGGCAGGAGGTTGGGAAAGTCGCGGAATATTTCAACGAGCTCCCGGCGTTTTCGTCGATGAGTCCTGATTTGTTGGAGTTTCCAATGGTCACCTATCGGGAGAACTACAAGGCGGATGCACTGCTGCTGAATGATTTGAAGTCAAATTTGATGACCTACATTCTCTGGGACCTGGGGTTGACCAGTCCCGAGTGGTACATGTGGTCCGTTCGCACCCGGGATTTGATTAGTCCTCGGATTTGCCCGTTTTATGATTGGGTGATCACCATGCGGAATTTCGACCCCGGTTCATGGGAGCCATCGAGCTACGTGAATGGCGCTCTTTACACCTACCGGTGGGTGCTCTCCTGCCCGCCGGGAGCTGATCTTACCTATCCGGCACCGGTGCTGGTGGATCCGACTTCGTTCGGATTCTCCGCCGTAGCAGGGTTGACCTCAACAGATACGGGTCAATATTACTCGGGGTTTAGCCGGGATGATATCGGGGCTCTTCGCTATATCTATCGCAAACAAAACTATAATTTTGAAAGCCTGCCGGCCAACGTACTGGCGGGTGCTGCGGGTGGAGGGACCATCTGGAGCATCGTCGATCCGAACGCAACCAATGGGGCTGCCGCTGACACCTCCGGATTGCGGGCGGGAATTGACAAGTTCAACTTTCAGGAGCGTCCCTATGACTCACTGCTGAGTCAGTTCTTTGTGGGATTCACTAACCAGCTGAATTCCACCCTGATTACCAATGGGACGGCCATCGCCCAGACGTTTGGTCGACCGGTTTTGGTTCCCGACATGGTGTTTCGGGCGACCGATTTCCTCGGGACTGCCTCGTCTGGTCTCGGCAGACCGACTCCCTACTACTCCAATGTGGGCGCCTCCGGTCCGGGGACTCTCGCGGTGGGCGGCGGCGTTCCGTTGAGCTATTCGCTGACGAAGATCGGTCGTGCCTTTGATGTGGATAATCCACTGTATCTGGATGAGCAGCAGATTATCCCGATCCCAGCTTATCGTTGGGCGTCCTACGACGGTACCACCAATGAGCCGGTGTTCTATCCGACCCGGGCGAGCATCGAAGATCTGGAGGATTTGGTCTTGAGCCAGTAGCAGTTGAAGTAACGTGATATGAGAATGTTTTATAGAAAGCTAGTGGTCGGAGTGGTTGCCATGGCTGCCTGTGCCGGGCTCCGTGCTCAGGTAGCGCCAAACTACGTCAATCATAACCTGATCGAGGTGGCTCCGCAGATCAATGCCACATCGTTTTTCAACGACGGCGTGTTTGATATCTCTTCGACACTGCCGTTTACGACCATTAATACCCGGTACTTCACCAATCGGGGCACACTCATCAGTTCGCCCGGCTTTAGCTTTTCTTATGACGCCGACTCGGCGGCCGGCAAGAAACCGGCCACGAAAATTCTGAATCAAGGTACCATCATCGCGGAGGACGGATTTAGAATTGTTCAGTCGACCGTTACCGACGGAACAACGTTTTTCGGAGCTGCGGCCGGTGCCTCGTGGCTCCACCTGAATGCAACGAATATTTTTTCGAGCGGCCTGTTGTCCGCCGGGACGGAGGGACTTGTCCAGATCTACGCGAAGAATCTCGAGCTCAAGCGGGGTGGGATTCGGACCGGGTCGCCTCCGGGTAACAGGACCAGTCTCAGCGCGGGTGGGTTCACTGCTGACCGGAGCAATTACCTCAACGCAGCGGGGATTACTGACAATTACTGGGGAACAGGAACCAATCAAAATCTGTATACTCCGGGGCAGCCGCTCAACTTGGAACTTGAACAACTGGACACGCCTTTTCCGGCAACTCCAGTCCATCAGGTCAACACCGTGCTGAATGTTTCAAACCTCATCACCAGATTGCGCCTGCCGCTCAACGGTGACAGCCAGATTTACGATGCCTTTGTTCGGACGAACTTGTCCGGCGGGACCAACGCCGTCATTCAAGTTGTATTTGTCGCCACCAACCTGAACACCGGGGAGGCCACCGCTAGGGTTACCTGGTCGCCGGGTATCTTTGATGGAGCGGATGGTATCGATGGTGCAAGTGTTCCGATCATCGAGGTGCGTGCCCGGGCATTCGATAACGTTCTGGCGGCCTTCGTCACGAATTCGATCTATATCTTCGATGAGATGGCGGCGATCACCAACCTCTTCGTCGGGCAGAATATCCAAACCGTTTCCGGTCGGCCTTCAAACTATCAGGTTTGGACCGGCACTGGCGCCGGTCTGGGTGGCTTTATTTTTGGCGGACTGCCAAGCAACTCCAGGTTCAATTATTTTGAACACATCTGGAATCCGAACTGGTCCTTTTCCCGGGTGACCAATGGTTACGCGGCGTATTCGTTCAACTACAATCTCCCGGCGACGACGGGGACTGATTTTGTCTTTACTGGCTTTTTCGACGGATTTTTCGGTCTTGCAAATCCTTTTGTGGTGGACTGGCAGGATCCGACGAATGTCCCGGGTCGTGTTTTCCTGGCGGCGACCGAATCAATGAATCTGGAAAACACCCGGCTCCGGGGCGAGCGATACCTCAACGTAAAATCTCCCCACGTGGAATTGAATGATTACACGAGTATCGACTCACCCATCCTGAATCTCGACCTCGGAAACACCAACATCGATGGCATGTTACGGATCAAGGACCTGGTTCCAGCTGTTGTGGAGCGTGTGGCTGGCCCGATCTATCTGTGGAGTGCCAGTTGGACCAACCTCAACGTGACCTTCGATGTGGATCCTGAAACCGGCAACGCGACCAGCAACACCACGATCATCCGGAACTTCGTGACGTTCGTGGACAATCAGGATATCGCCGGGTTGGTGCCGGTCGTCACCGAGGAGATCCGGTTGAAAGCCCGCGAAGTCGTTGTGTCGGACCCCATGACCGTCCAGCGCGCCGTCAAGTTCGAAGCACGGGATCTGACTTTGGACGCCGCGCTTGATTTCGGTCCTGAAATTGGACAGATGGGATCTCATAACTTTAAGGGATTGGTGAACCTGACCAACAGTGGTGAGGTGTTCCAAAATAGTGGCGGAGTTGATCTCGGGCCCGGATTTGTTCCGCGCTTTGAAACCTTTGAGAATTCCGGCACATGGTTGTCATACTATTGGAACCTCAAGGTGGATCAACTGATCAACAGCGGCACGCTGTATGGATACCGGGGACCGCTCTATGTGACGGCGGGCAATCTGAACACCGAGTTTGGAGAGCTGCTGTCCTTGAATGACGTCCATCTGACGTGCAACACGTTGAGCTCTGCGTTTTCCACCGCCCGGGCCGGCTCGATTGACGGCTCGCTCGGGGGCGTTTCGCTGCTGTTTCCAGGACGTCTCTACATCGATGTCCGGGACCACGTAGACGACGGCGGTTTTGGAGCCAACAACAACTGGAATTCGACCGATGGATTCGAGATGTTGAGGAAGCCCACGACCGGCGATTTCACCGGCACCATGCTGACCTCGTTCGGATACCAGTTCTCTGAAATTACCCACAAGTGGGGTGCTGAGGACCGTGGTGCGGATCAGGATGGGTATTACGACAACGCGTCGGTTGGGACTCTGGTGCTGAACGGGCAAATGTTGAGCCGGTTCACATTTGAAACCGTTAACGGAAACAACGCGATGTATGTCTGGTATCTCGACCTGCGCGGGTATGCTGCGAGTGATACGCTGGATGGAATGTCAATCGAGCCGGGCATGAAGATTTACTTCGCCAATTCAAGCGTTCCACCCGAGGAGTTGAACGGTCTGTTCGACGGTCGATTGATCTATCTCCCGATGCCGACCATCCCGACCTCGCAGGTTACTCTCAGCAGCGGACAGGTCGTCACCGCTAAGAACGGATTGTTGAACAGCATGGCTGTCGACTCGGACGGAGACGGAATTGTGAATGGCCTTGATGCGAGTCCGTTTGACGAAGTGGTCTTCCGGGTGGATGTGGTGAGCGAACCCAAGGCCCGTGCCGTGATCAGCTGGGTCGGCGCTCCGCGCACGGAGTATCAGGTCGAATACAAGGACAATGTTGACGCCGCAGGCTGGAAAGTTCTCGGCAATCTCGTGACAATGTCCGACCAGCGCAACATGTCGATGGTGGATGCGCATCCGAGCAGCTCCCATCGTTACTACCGGGTGATCTACACGCCTTAGCCCGTAAAGTCAGTTTTTCAGAAGCGGCCCTTATGGCCGCTTTTTTTTTGATGAACGTTTTTGATGCGATATGAAGCTGATCGGTATCACCGGTGGTATTGGCATGGGTAAAAGCGCCTGTTCGGACTGGCTGCTCGGCGACGGTCATCGGCTTGTCGATACCGACGTTATTTCTCGGGAGCTGACAGCCAGCGACGCAGGAGTGAACGCGGAAATCCGGGCGGCGTTTGGTGGGGACGTCTTCGACGGAGCTGGAGTGTTGGACCGGTCGGCACTTGCGGATCGGGTCTTCCCGGATCAATCCAGTCGGCGTGTGCTGGAAGGAATTCTGCACCCACGAATCCGGAAGGCGTGGACGGCGGAAGTTCAGAACTGGCGCCATCAGGGGGTCGGGTGCGGGTTCGTGGTGATCCCACTGTTGTTTGAAACTGGCGCGGAGGAACACTTTGACTCAATCATCTGTATAACCTGCACCTCGACCACGCAAATCTGCCGGTTGAGGTCCAGGAACTGGGACGATGACCAGGTGAACGCGCGAATCTCCGCACAAATGGCTGTGAAGGAGAAAATGGCAAGATCTCACCACGTGATCTGGACTGAGGGAACGATGGCGTCCACGACAGAACAATTAAAAATGGTTTTGCGGCAACTGGCTTGATGGAACTACTGTGGGCTAGCTGCTGATGCCAAAGACTACATTGATTCCCAGGGAAAGCGACGCGTTGGTTCGACTTGACGGGGACAATCCTCACGGGTTGCTGGGAATGCATGTGCTGGCGGGAAAGGACGTGGACGTCGTGGTCAGGGCCTTCGTTCCCGGCGCCCGGTCAGTGCGGGTGGAACCCGTTTTGGAGAAGAAGAAGCCGGCCTTCACACTCTCGCTGATTGACGATGCCGGTTTGTTCGAAGGGATCGGCAAGTCCGCCGGCTCGGTTTATTCCTATGATCTGGTGATTCAGTTCGAGGATGGGAATGAATATCGGACGCGTGATGCTTATTCGTTTCTCCCGACCTTGTCCGAGCAGGACGTCTTCCTGTTTAACGAAGGCAAGGAGCGGCGCATTTTTGACAAGCTCGGCTCCCACCTACGGGAGATCGACGGGGTTGCCGGAACCAGTTTCGCCGTCTGGGCCCCGAACGCGCGCCGGGTCAGTGTAGTGGGGGACTTCAATCAATGGGATGGTCGTCGTAACATGATGCGGAAGCTGGGCGGATCGGGCATCTGGGAGATTTTCATTCCGAACGTGGGAAAAGGCGCGCACTACAAATTTGAACTGCTGGATGCGACCGGCAAAATTGTGCTGAAGACGGATCCGTTCGGTCTCTATTTTGAGGTGCCTCCGAAGAACGCAGCGATCGTGTGGTCGGTTGGCGAGTTCAAATGGACTGACCGACAATGGCTCGAAAACAGGCGGAAGGCGGAGCCGTTGAAGAAACCGTTCTCGATGTATGAAATGCATCTCGGTTCCTGGCGACGCAAGTCGGAATACGAGGCGTTCGGCTATCGGGAGCTGGCGGGTCGGTTGATTGATTATCTGCGCGAGACCGGATTCACGCACGTTGAGTTTCTTCCGGTGGCCGAGCATGCATTCTACCCGTCCTGGGGCTACCAGGTGACCGGGTTTTTCGCTCCGACGAGCCGCTACGGATCGCCCGATGATTTTCAGTTTCTGGTGAACGCCCTGCATGAGGCGGGCTTTGGAGTCATCATTGACTGGGTGCCCGCCCACTTTCCGAAGGACGACTGGGCGCTGGCGCGATTTGACGGTACCGCGCTCTATGAACATGAGGATCCCCGTCAGGGTTCACATCAGGATTGGGGCACGTTGATCTTCAATTTCGGACGTCACGAAGTGCGCAATTTCCTGATCGCAAACGCGCTTTTCTGGTGTGAGTACTATCATATCGATGGACTCCGCGTGGATGCGGTGGCGTCGATGCTATATCTGGACTACTCGCGCGAGGCGGGAGAGTGGGTGCCCAACAAGTACGGAGGCCGTGAGAATCTGGAGGCCGTCGAGTTTCTGAAGGAGTTCAACCACCTTGTGCAGACCGAGCATCCGGGCGTGGTTACGATCGCGGAGGAGTCCACCGCGTGGCCGCAGGTTTCGCGTCCGCCGTACGTCGGTGGACTTGGTTTTACCTTCAAGTGGAACATGGGCTGGATGCACGACACTCTGAGTTACTTCAAGTTGGATCCGGTTCATCGCAAGTATCATCAGGACCAGCTGACGTTTGCGATGCTCTATCATTTCCAGGAGAATTTCGTGCTGCCGCTCTCCCATGATGAAGTGGTTCACGGCAAGGCCTCGTTGCTTGGCCGGATGCCGGGTGATGAATGGCAGAAGTTTGCCAACCTCCGGGCGCTGCTCGCCTATCAATGGTTTTTCCCGGGCAAGAAACTGCTCTTCATGGGTTGTGAGTTTGGGCAGCGGGCCGAGTGGAACTGCGACGCGGAACTGAACTGGGGATCGCTGCACGAAGGCCCGTTTCATCAGGGGCTCCAACGGCTGGTCGGTGACATGAACCGGCTTTACGTGGCACAACCGGAACTGCATGAATCCGACTACGACACCGCAGGGTTCCAGTGGATCGATTGTAAGGATACGGAAAAGAGCGTGCTGAGCTTCGTGCGCCGCGATCTGTACGGCGCGAACGAGACGCTGGTGATTCTGAATCTGACGCCTGAAGTGCGCGAGAGCTACCGGGTCGGAATGCCGGGTGACGGTTATTGGCGCGAGGTGTTGAACACGGACGCCGGGATCTATGGTGGCAGTGGGCGGGGAAATCTCGGCGGAAAGACCGCTGAAAACGTCTCGCATCACGGGCAGGAGCACTCAGCTGAATTCTGTCTGCCACCACTTTCTGTAAGTGTTTTCAAACGCGGCGCGGGTCCGGGCGGTCACTGATTGCAGTGATAACATTTTTTGAACGTCCCGTTCAGGTTGAGCGGGTGACAGCGAACATGAGTAACACCATTTCAAATTCCATTCCTCCCAGCTTTGAAGAATTCCAGCGGCAGATGCACGAGTTCATGAAGCAAAATCTTCCCAAGATGAATGCTTCGGACCCGGTCGCAGGCGATGCCGCTGAAACCACCTCGCCGAAGGAAAAAAAGCTGACGCCGGATGATTTCAAGTTTGATTACAAACCACGTGATGTGAAGAAGCATCTCGACCGGTTTGTCATCAAGCAGGATGAGGCCAAAAAGGTGTTGAGCGTGGCGCTCTGCGATCACTATCACCACGTTCAGCAGGCGTTGTCCGGACGGGAGACGGTCAATTACACAAAGCAGAACATCATACTTTTGGGACCTACCGGTGTCGGCAAAACGTATCTGATCCGAAGTGTTGCCGAATTGATCGGCGTGCCATTCGTGAAGGCGGACGCGACGAAATTTTCCGAGACTGGCTACGTCGGAGGTGATGCCGAGGACCTCGTTCGTGACTTGGTGCGCAAGGCCAACGGCGATATCAAACGCGCCGAGTACGGAATCATTTACATCGACGAGATCGACAAGATCGCGAGCAACCGGGTTTCGGGCGGTCGCGATGTGAGCGGGCAGGGGGTGCAGACCAACCTGCTGAAGCTGATGGAAGAGACGGACGTTCCTGCACGAGCTCCGAATGACATCGCCGGCCAGATTCAGGCGATGATGGAAACCACGCAGCGCGGAAAAACGTCTGCGGCAACCGTGAACACGAAACACATCCTGTTTGTCGTGAGCGGCGCCTTTGATGGTTTGGAGGAGATTGTTCGCCGCCGGGAGCGGGATGCTTCGATCGGCTTTTCTCCGCAGGCAAAAAGGCCTGTGGATGACGAGAGCATATTTTTTCACGCATCCACACGGGACTTCATCGAATACGGATTTGAACCTGAGTTTATCGGACGTCTGCCGGTGCGGGTCGTCTGCAATCCGTTGAAAGTGGATGACCTGTTTGAAATCCTGAAATCATCCGAGGGCAGCATCATCCGGCAGTATGAGAATTCATTCGCCGCGTATGACATCGATGTGGTGTTCCAGGAGGACGGGTTGAAGAAAATTGCGGAGCACGCCGCCGAGGAAAAGACCGGGGCGCGCGGATTGATGACGGTGTGCGAGCGGGTTTTCCGGGAATTGAAGTTCGAGCTGCCGTCCACCCATGTCCGCCGGTTCGCCGTGACCGAATCGCTGGTTGAGAATCCCGGGGCCAGACTCAGGGAATTGCTGGAGGAAATTGCCCGGGAAGACATGGAACTAATGTCCCGCTTGGTGATGGAATTTGCCCAGCGATTTGAAGAAACCCACAAGCTCAAGCTCATTTTTTCCGAAGAAGCCATCGAGTTGCTGGTGAGTGAGTCGACGAAGAGTTCCAGATCCGTCCGTGATTTGTGCGCCGTAAAGTTCAAGGATTTTCAGTTCGGATTACGCCTGATCGAACAGAATACCGGCCAAAAGGAGTTCACGATTGACCTCGGGATCGCTGCAGATCCGGACCAGCGCTTGAGCGAATGGGTGGTGAAGAGCTATCAGCAGGTTGCTGATTCTAGTTCGTCAGAGTCGACTGGCGCCTGATCCTTGAGTTGCATCATAATTTGGAAGTGCTTATGCTTCGCGGTGTGCAGGTGAATTGGCTGATCCCAGTACAATTCGTTTTTGTGCGTTCGACTGAGAGTAATTTTAAAAAGATATGCCCGGGACGTTAACCCCCAGTGAGGAAGCGCAGTTGCAGCAGACGGTGGAGATGTTCGAAGCAATCTCCCAGTCGCAGCCGCACGACTACCAGTCGCTGGAAATCCTGAAGGAGGCCTACCTGAAGCTGGGCCGTGATGAGGATCTGCTGGATGCGTCCAAGCGGATTGCCGACGCTTACGTGCAGCTTGGCCAGTTGTCGTCGGCCATTCTCGAATACGAAACGATCCTGCAGCGTTTCCCTGATGATGCCGATGTCAGCGCGGCGCTGGCGAAGATCGAGTCCCAGGCGTCGAGCCTTGGGGGTGGTGACGACGACGAACCGGAGGAAGCGCCGACGGCGCAGGAACCTCCACCACAGGTCGGAGCAATCCGGACGCATGCTTCCACGGCGCATCTGGACGACGGCGCGAACGCGATGAGGAAGCTGTTCGTTGACGGCAACCACATTTCCGCGGCTGAATTTGACCTGTGCTGGCCGGACAGCGAGGGATTGGTCGGCGGGGAGATCTCAGTCCCGTTCATTCAGTCGCTGATGGACAAGAACATCATGCCGCTGGAGAAAGCACTAAGACTGCTCGTCGACAAAAGCCGGCTCGGATACCTGCCGCTGGAGATGTATGACGTTCAGATTGATCTGGCGCGGTCCTATTCCGCCGAGGTCTGCCGCCGCTGGTGCGTGCTTCCGTTCGACCAGATGGGCAAGACTGTCCTGGTCTCCACCACGAATCCCTTCAATACCCGCGCCATGCACGAGCTGCAACAATCGCTGGGACAGCGCATCCAGTGGTATCTGGCTTCGCCGGTGGATCTGACGCGTGAAATTCAAAAGGCCTTCCGGAATTAGCCATGGCTCCCTCAAAAACATTCGGAGAAAAGATCGCCGACATCCTTGTTGATGACGGTCTGCTCACTCGTGCACAGGTCGACGAGCTGGTGGAACGGCAGAAGAAGGAGGGCACGCGCCTGCTGAAGATCATCACGGAGAAAAACCTGGTGGGTGATCAGGATCTCGCGGTCTGCATGGGACGGGTGCTGAACACTCCGCCCGTGAATCTGTCCCGCATCTCCATCCCGGCGGAACTGGTTGAACTGGTGCCGCGGGACGTCGCCATGAACCACAAGGTCCTGCCGGTTTCGCGTCTGGGCAACAAGCTTTTTCTGGCGATGGCGGACCCCCTCAATGTGCTGGCGTTGGACGACATTCGTCGGCTTACCAAACTGGAGGTGACGCCGCTGATCGCCCCGGAGAAGGCCATCATTGAAAAGTTCGGCCACCTGAGTTCCGTCGGCGGTGGGAGCATGGAGGACCTGATTCAGGATGTGGAGAACTCCGAGAACTCAGACGACGCCGAGAGTCTCGAACTGGCAAAGGTTTCCACGGACGAGGTTAACCTTGATTCCCTCGCCGTGTCTTCGGGAGAAGCGCCGGTCATCAAACTGGCGAATTTAATTCTGGTCCAGGCCATCAAGGACAGGGCCAGTGACGTCCACATCGAGCCCTTTGAGAAGCAGGTCCGGTTGCGCTACCGGATTGACGGTGTACTGGTCGATGCGACGCCGCCGCCGAAGAGCATGCAGATTCCGCTCATCAGCCGTATCAAGATCATGAGTAATCTGGATATCGCCGAACGACGGTTGCCGCAGGATGGCCGAATGCGGGTGAAAATGGGCGGCCGCGACGTCGATCTTCGCGTCTCCGTCATGCCCACTGTTCATGGCGAGAAATGCGTGCTTCGCGTGTTGGACCGGTCCAATCTTTCCGCGAGTCTGGACAAGCTGGGACTGGACGACGACACCTTCAGGCGGTTCAAGGTCGCAGTCGATGCACCGCACGGATTGTTGCTGGTGACTGGTCCGACGGGTTCTGGAAAAACGACCACCCTCTATTCCGCTCTGAACGAGCTGAACAGTCCGGAGTTCAACATCATCACGGTGGAAGATCCGGTTGAATTCCAGATCATGGGCATCAACCAGGTGCCCGTTCGGAAGGAGATCGGCCTGTCATTTGCAAATGCGCTGCGCTCGATCCTCCGGCAGGATCCTGACATCGTCATGATCGGTGAAATTCGTGACAAGGAGACTGCGGAAATTGCGGTTGAAGCGGCGTTGACCGGTCACCAGGTGTTGAGCACGATGCACTGTAACGACGCCCCGGGGGCCATCACCCGAATGGACGACATGGGAATCGCGCCGTTTCTGATTTCATCCTCGGTGATTCTTTCCTGCGCCCAACGCCTCGTTCGGCGGGTCTGTTCGGTCTGCAAGGAACCGATGAAGTATCCGAAAAAAATGTACGAAGATCTGGGGATTGATCCTTCGTTTTTCGACGGGGTTGCGTTGCAAAAAGGGCGCGGCTGCGAACGGTGCAAGAACTCCGGGTATGCCGGTCGTTGCGCGATCATTGAAGTGATGACCATCACCGACGACATCCGGAAGCTGGTCATCCAGCGCGCCAGTTCGATGGACATCGGAAAACTGGCGATCAATCAGGGAATGGCAACGTTGCGCGATGTCGCACTGAACAAGGTGCGCGAGGGTATTACCACCCTCGAACAGGTGTTGCTGAACACGTCCGGTCACTAGACCCGCCTCATGCTTTCGCTGGAAGAAGCTCTCGGCCGCATCCTCGCCGGCGTGACTTTCCTCGGTGCGGAAAACGTTCCGCTCACCCGCGCAGCGGACCGGTTCATTGCCTCGGACATCGAATCTCCCGTCAACCTTCCAGGATTCGATAACTCGGCGATGGACGGCTACGCGGTCTGCTCGGCAGATTTGAAAACCGCATCCGAGGCGAACCTTGTCGAGTTGAATTGCATCGCTGAGATACCGGCCGGCGCCAGCGGCAGCGTGTTGGTTAAGCCTGGAGACTGCGTTCGGATTTTTACCGGATCGCCACTTCCATCGGGTGCCGATGCGGTCGTGATGCAGGAGGACACACGATCGATTTCAAATTCAAAAACGATCCAGGTGCTGGATACGGTCCGACCCTGGGAGAACGTGAGGTTCGCCGGTGAAGATGTAAAAAAAGACTCCGTGATCGCCCGGCACGGTGAACGGATTCGGTCGGGCCACATCGCGCTGCTCGCGGCGTGTGGACTGGGCACCGTCGCTGTCGGCCGCCGTCCGCGAGTCGGACTGCTGGCGACTGGAAGTGAACTGGTTGAGCCCGGGCAACCGTTGAGCCCCGGCCAGATCTTTGAAAGCAACCGTACCCTGCTCGCGCTCCTCGTGGAGAAGTCCGGCGGGGAGGCGGTCGTGTTCCCGATCGTGATGGACAAATTCGAACAGACCTGTGACGCGCTTGCTGCCGTATTCACCGAATGCGATGTCGTCATCACTTCCGGCGGGGTCTCTGTGGGTGATCATGACTATGTCAAACCAGCGCTCGAGAATCTTGGCGGGACGGTCGACGTCTGGAAGGTGGCCATCCGTCCGGGTAAACCGTTTGTGTACGGTCAGCTGAATGGAAAACATCTCTTCGGGCTCCCCGGCAATCCAATTTCGGCGCTGGTGACATTTCGTCTGCTGGTCCGTCCGGCGCTGTTGAAGATGCAGGGTGCGGCACATATGACGTTGCCGACTGCGCGCGGCATTCTGGGCGAGGCGATGATCAACCACGGAAACCGGCGTCACTTCGCACGAGTCATTCTACAGGGCGACGGCCGGGTGGTTTCAGCTGGGTTGCAGGCGTCGCACGCGCTATCAAGTCTGGTGTCGGCCAACGGGTTGCTGGAAATCCCACCGGAAACATCGTGGGATGAGGGGCGCGAGGTGCTGGTGTTGCGGGCGGACGATTGATCAGAACGGGCGTGTCGGCAGCACGGTCTTGCCGCCGCGCCGCTCCGGCGTCGGAACAGTATATGTCGATTTATCCAATTCGGTTCCGGCGGGCTGTTGGGGCTGGCCGAGATTCTGATCAAACACGCTGGCCGGGCCTTTTGGCGTGATCGACTCGATGTAAGCCGCCCGGTTATACAGCTGGCGGGTGCGGCTGACGGTGGAATCTGAAGGCTGTTCGAGTGTGGTCGGCGCGGTCAGCGCCGGAAGCACGGGTTTAGACGGGGAAATCAGTTCCTTGTACATCTCACGATAGTAAGACCGGGTGGTTAGATTCGCGGAGTTGATTGTGTTCTGAAATCCACGTTGATCGCCACTGTAAGGAGATCCGACCGAATCCGAGCCGCTCCCTGTAAAGAAGCTGTCGTCACCCAGACCGGACTTCCCGGTGTTGCCTCCCGCTGAAAAGCTCGATTCCAGTCGGTCGAGCGGGTTGCGATTCTCCGGCGTGAGCCCTTGGGTTTGGAATTTCTTTTGTCGGATGAAATACTCTTCAACTACCGTGACGGATTCCGATTTGCCTGACGCGGACGGATCGTCACCGTATGCCTCAACGCCCAGTGCGCGTTGGATGCCCTGCGCACTTTGTGTGTCCCGGAAAATCCAGTTGTCCTGATCGTTGTCCGCCGCCTTCCCGCTTCGTACGGTTGTGTTCATCGAGGGTGCCACGGGCGGAGCAAAAGTGGCGCTGCCATCGCTGAAGGTGGCAGGCTTCTCGGGGATTAATACCTCCAGAGTCGGCGTCGGCTGCGTTGGGATCGCGGCGTTCGGCCTTGGGCTGCTGAATTTAACCTTGTCCGCCGCCCTCGCTACGCCCGGTGACAGCAGGACCGCAATCAGGCTGATTGCCGGAAAAACTAACCTGAAACGATGCAGAACCATGAGGGGACAAAAGTATCCCTCCCGCCCGGAATGTCAAAAGCCAATTTTCCGGTGAAAACGCCTGATATCTCTATTGCAGGCCCCCGGTACCTTGGGTAGGTTCTCCGGCTTATGACGCTGACCGAAAAACTGCTCGCCCGCGCTTCCGGCAAGCCCGCTGTGCAAGCGGGAGACAATGTTTGGGTGAAAGCCGATGTCCTGATGACCCACGATGTGTGTGGACCGGGAACAATCGGCGTGTTCAAACGTGAATTTGGTGAAAACGCGAAGGTGTGGGACCGCAAACGGGTCGTGATCATTCCGGATCACTACATTTTCACCGAGGATTCGAAATCCAACCGCAACGTTGATATTCTACGCGACTTCTCCCGCGAGCAACAACTGCCCTACTTCTACGACGTGATCGATGACCCGAACGGTACTTGGAAATACGACGTCAGCAAGGGCAATTTGAAACGTCAGTATGGCTCGAACTACGCCGGAGTCTGCCACACGGCGCTCCCTGCCAAGGGTCACACCCGGCCCGGTGAAGTGCTTTTCGGTACCGACTCGCACACCTGCATGGCGGGTGCGTTCAACCAGTTTGCGACCGGCATTGGCAACACCGATGCTGGCTTCGTGATGGGCACCGGCAAGTTGCTGATCAAGGTTCCTGAGACCATGCATTTCCGTCTGGAAGGCAAGCTTCAGCCGGGCGTGATGGCCAAGGACGTTATTCTCCATTGCATCGGTGAAATTGGTTTTGACGGCGCAACGTATCGGGCGATGCAGTTCGACGGACCAGGCGTGGTAAGTCTTTCCATGGACGACCGCATGACCATCGCGAACATGGCAATCGAAGCCGGTGGCAAGAATGCCATCTTCCCATTTGACGCGCGCACGGCCGAATACGTCGATGCCCGGGTCAAGCTGAATGGCACTCGGACGAGTTACGAACCGGTCGAACTGGATGACGTCCAGACGTTCGTCTATGAAACGGTGGTCGACCTCGACAAACTGGAGCCGACGGTTGCCTGCCATCCCGATCCGGGCCAGCGCAAGACGGTTCGTGAAATGAACAACATGAAACTCGACCGTGCTTATGTCGGTTCCTGCACCGGTGGCAAGACCAGTGACTTCGTCGAGTTCGCCCGGGTGTTGCGGGGCAAGAAAGTGGTCATTGATACCTTCGGCGTGCCCGCAACTCCGGACATCGTGCGCGAACTCCAGACCACGCGTTGGGGTGATCAGACCATCTGGAAAATTCTCGAAGACGCGGGCGTGCGCATGACGGAAAACGCCGGTTGCTCGGCCTGTCTCGGCGGTCCTGTCGACACGTTCGGTCGCATGAACGAGGGCGGGTTGAAGTGCATCAGCGCCACCAACCGCAACTTTCCCGGTCGAATGGGCAGCAAGGAAAGCGAAGTCTATCTCGCCAGCCCCGCGACCGTCGCCGCCAGCGCGTTGACCGGTATGGTCACCGACCCGCGGGAGTACCTGACGAACTGAACTTCAGTTGCACCAAACATTCGAATTGAGGTGAGGTGAGGGGAGCTCATGTAGTTCGCCCCTTGTCGTCAGAAAGCCTTTTGCGGTAACTCGAAACCCAGTCAATTTGAGGGCATGCGCATTCTAATCGCCATCACCGGAGCCAGTGGAACCGGTTACGCTCAGAGGTTGTTGAATCATTTGGACGTCGTCGTGCACGATGTTCACCTGGTGATGAGCAAGTACGCTCAGTTGGTGATCAAGGAGGAGCTGCCCGATGGGTTTCGAGTTCCCGAGGGCGTACACCAGCACAGCCTGAAAAGCATGAACATCCCGTTTGCGAGCGGCTCGAACCCGGCGGATGTCATGGTCATCATTCCGTGCACCATGGGCACGGTCGGTCGGGTCGCCCACGGTTTTGCGGACGACGCGTTGCTGCGCTGTGCTGATGTTTCGTTGAAGGAAAAGAAGAAGTTGATTCTCGTTCCAAGGGAAACCCCGCTGAACCTCGTGCATGTGAAGAATTTTGAACTGCTGATCCAGGCTGGGGCCACAATCATCCCGGCGAATCCGTCCTTCTACGCCCGGCCGTCGACGGTGGATGAAGTGATGGATACGGTGGTGGCGCGGGTGTTGGATCACATGGGGGTCGTTCACAAGATCGGTTCGCGGTGGCGGGAGGAAGAGGAATAACCGATGTTCGCTGAAGTAAAGAAATGGGCTGAGTTCGTCAAGATCTCTCACACGGTGTTCGCGCTTCCGTTTGCGATTGCGTCGATGGCGGTCGCCGCCCGGGACACCCGTGGATGGCCGGGGTGGCGGATCTTTCTGCTCGTGCTCGCTTCCATGTTTTGCGCAAGGACGTGCGCCATGGCGTTCAACCGGATTGTTGATCGAAAGTTTGACGCCGAGAATCCGCGTACTGCGAAACGTCATTTGCCAGCCGGTCAGATCTCGCTGACGAGTGCGATCACGCTCTGCGCATTGGGCGGGGTTGGCTTGATGGCGTCGGCCTGGTTTCTGAATCCGCTGTGTTTTTACCTCTCGCCAGTCGGGTTGTTCTTCGTCTGTTTTTATTCGCTCACCAAACGGTTTACCGACTATACACATGTGTTCCTTGGAATCGCGCTCGCGCTCGCGCCAATCGGAGCCTGGCTTGCGGTTAAGGGGACCGATCTCCAGTTCCTTCCTCTGGCCGACAGTGTTCTACTGCCGTTGATTCTGGCGACGGTCGTTGTCTTCTGGTTGATCGGGTTCGACATCATTTACGCGATGCAGGATTACGAGTTCGACCGCACGCACGGCTTGCACTCGCTGGTTGTCGCGTGGGGACCGCAGAATGCACTTCGGGCGGCGTTTCTTTCGCACATGTTCATGTGGCTGCTCTTGACGATCTTTGGATTCGCAGCACGTTTTCGTGGGGTCGCGTTTTTTGTTGGTATGGTTGTGATTTTGGCGTGCCTAGTCATGGAACATTTAATTGCCAGAAAACGAAGCATGGGCTGGATCAATGTTGCGTTCTTCCGGTTGAATGCCGTGATCAGTGCCGTCTTTTTGATTGTGACACTTGCGGAAGTTGTGTTCTTTGATTTCTTCCGTTTAAAACGATGAACTGTGACCAAACAGCTGAATTGAACAGGAGCACGCAAAGGACGCGAAGCCGGGGGCTTATGTTTTTCAGCCGTTCTTAAAATGAATTTCCTGATCAAACAAAGCGGGTTGGTAGACATCTGGGAGAAGGTCTCGGCGGGCCAACGTATTGACGAGACCGATGCGCTTCGCCTGTTTGAATCGAAAGACTTGAATGCAGTTGGGGCCATTGCCGACGCCGCCCGTCAGCGCAAGGTTGGCAATCACGCCAGCTACATCGTCAACCGCTACATCAACTACTCGAATTACTGTATTCTTAGCTGCCAGTTTTGCTCCTTCGCCCGGAAGAAACGTGATGCGGATGGCTTCGAATTGACGACCGATCAAATGGTGCAGAAAGCGAAGGAAGCGCTCGCCCTCGGAATTACTGAATTGCACATTGTCGGAGGTCTCCACCCGTCGTTGCCGTTCAGTTATTACACCGACATGTTGAAGGCGCTGAAGCAGGTGGATCCGAAGCTCCAGCTCAAGTGTTTTACTGCTGTGGAAATCCTGCACCTCGCTTGGCTGGCGAAGAAGTCGACGGAACAGACATTGATTGAATTGAAGGAAGCCGGTTTGGAATCCCTCACCGGTGGCGGTGCTGAAATATTTCGCAAGGAAGTCCGCTCGCAAATCGCCAAGGGCAAGGAATCCGGTGCTGAATACTTGGACGTGCATCGCACCTGGCACAAGCTCGGTGGGCGCAGCACCTGCACGATGCTCTACGGTCATATTGAAACACTTGCAGACCGCGTCGATCATATGCGGCAACTTCGTGAATTGCAGGGTGAAACTGGCGGCTACACCGGATTTATTCCGCTGCCATATCAGCCGGAGAACAACAAGATTCCGGTGAGTGAACCACCAACGGGTTTTGATTCGTTGCGCACGATCGCGGTCGCCCGAATCTACCTCGATAACTTCGATCACATCACCGCCTACTGGGTGGGGTTGGGCATGAAACTCGCGCAGGTCGCGCTCAGTTACGGAGCCGACGACATTCACGGCACGATCATCGAGGAACACATTTTTAAGATGGCCGGCACGCAGGCTCCGGAAGCGCACACCGAAAAGGAACTGATCAAAGCCATTCGCGAGACGGGCCGAATTCCGGTTCAGCGAAACACGTTTTACGAACCGCTCAAGATTCATGAAGCAGGCGGCCAGTCCGGGCTGAGGAAAGTAGAACCCGCAACTGTTGAGGTATGAGTGATTCGGATTCGATACCGCCGCTGCGGATGGCACCGCGTGATGAGAACGAACATCTCGCGCATCAGATCAACCGCGAGAAAACCATCCTCGATCGCAAACGCGAAGAGGAGCTGGAGCAATCCCTTGCCCCGATGCGGGTGGGCTCTGTTCCCTACCTGAACAGTGTGCCGCTGACCCGCGGACTGGAAGATCAGATCTTTTTCGCTCCGCCGTCCAAACTCGCGGAATTACTTCAAGCAAAGGAGCTTGATGCGGCGTTGGTCAGCGTGACTGAGGTGTTGTTCAACGACGGATACGAAGTGCTCGACGGCGTGGCGGTGGCTTCATTGGGTGAGGTGAAGAGCGTGTTTCTCGCGCACAAGAAACCGATTGAGGAAGTTGATGTTGTCTATTGCGACACCGCCTCACTGACCAGTGTGAATCTACTGAGGATTCTGCTGGCGGAAAAGGGTTTGTCGCCGGTGTTTCGTCCGCTGGAATATTATCAGGACGCAGAATTTCAAAACTTCGTGTTGTTGATCGGGAATCCCGCGATCGACTTTGCGCGGACGGGGCACGAACACCAGATCTGGGATCTCGGGCAGGCCTGGTACGAGCTGACCCAGCTGCCGTTCGTGTTCGCCGTCTGGGCGTTGCGAAAAGGCTGCGTCGATGACGCGACCAAAAAACTTCTGCGTGAAGCCAAGGATTTCGGACTCGATACGCTCGACTACATTATCGCCTCGCGCACGGAATACGACGCCGAGTTCCGGAAGGATTACCTGAGCTGGCACATTCATTTCCATCTCGGCAACGATGAAAAACTTGGCCTGGCCAAGTTCATCGAACTCATCAACAAACATCACCTCGGAAAAGTCTTCGACCCGGTGTTTGTGAGTTGAGGGTTTAACATGGACGCATTACGCAAACGTCGGGTTGTTTTCGTGCCGACGTTCCCGAGAGGCAGTCTGAAAAGTGGCGGCAGGCATCCTTGCCTGCCGCTTCGTTCTCAGAAGCCTCTTCGTGCCTGACGGATTCCGTGCCGGGAATCCCGATCATGACAAGCATTTGTTCGGCGAGTTCCCGTTGAATTGTCTGACGTTACCTTCTGTTCCCCGACCGATTTTTCCGGCTTGATTTCGGTGTCTTGAGTTCACTGTCGAACCGGCCTTCCCGGATCCCGCCGCCGGAAACGGGCGTGCCGGGTGGCTTGTCTTCGTCGGCTGGCGACATTGTAAACGGAGATGAACGCGGTCCGAAAATATTTTTCACCAACTCATTTTCTTGCTTGACCTCCCCCCCCGACCGGCAATTGTAGTCACACTCAGTGAGAGTTTGTCGTTGGAAAAAATGGTATGAACCACACATGGATTATCGGGGCGGGCTGTCTTTCTTTTTTTGGACTGGCCGCATTTTCACCACTCGCAGCGCAGTCTCTCTCCTCCGTCCCCCGCCAGGATTTCTGGGTGACGGACGGGACGGTGAGCGCCATCGCGGTCACCAACAATCGCGTGTTCATCGGGGGCGACTTCACCTACGTGGGCGAGTGGACCGGTGGCGGCGTGCCGGTGGATCTCACCACGATGAAGCCGGTGGCGAAGTATCCGAAGGTCAACGGCAGCGTGCATGCCGTCGTCGGGGACGGGCAGGGCGGCTGGTTCATCGGCGGTGATTTCACCACGGTGGGCGGACGACCGCGAACGAATCTCGCGCACATCACCGCCGCCGGTGAAGTGGACACCAACTGGACGGCCCACGCCACGAGTTCGGACGGGTACGG
>JBDNGP010000149.1:0-4435 GCA_041689265.1 Verrucomicrobiota bacterium | reverse complement strand
GGAACTGGTCCTGCGCCCGTCCGTTCCGGCGGGTCTTCTTGAGATTGAACTGCCGCCCGGCACGCATGAAATTGAGATCACCCTTGAGGCCCTTTGGCCGGAGAAGGTTGGCAACCGGCTCGGTCTCGCCAGTGCAAGCCTCTGGCTGATCGGTCTGCTGTGGGTCAAATTACGACCGCTGACCGCCGTTTGCTGAAAACCGATTCACCGGCTTCCGGCTTTCGCCTCGGATTTTTTTCAACAATCTGCGTTTTCTACCCCATTTGGGGGATGGACAGACAGGGGGGGGGGTACGATATAAATGCTTCCCATCAATCGAAGCGAATACCAAGGGAATCTCATGAACACCGAACACCGGGAGGGAAACGGAGCCAGGCGGGTGATGATCGTGGATGACGATGGCGCGGTGCGGCAGTCCTTGTCGCAAATATTTGACCGTGACGAACGCTTCGCAGTGGTGTCGGAACATGGATGCGCGAAAGACGCAATTCATAAACTGAACGACATGCCGACCGACCAACAACCCCATCTCGTGCTGCTGGACATCTCTATGCCGGGCATGGACGGGATCGAGTGTTGTTCCGAACTGCGCACGCGGTTTCCTGGTCTGGTGATCGCGATGTTTACCGGACGACGGCTTGCCTCCTTTGCGGAGGCGGCCCGTGAGGCGGGTGCCGACGCCTATTTCTGCAAAACGATGGATCTGCGCGCGCTGGTGGAGAAGCTGGCCGGATTGTGCCCCGTGATCGGAACGGCGGGACTCCTGCCGCCGGGCACGGCCTTTGGGCGGCAAGAGTCCCGCCCTTCCGTCAATGCACGGTGCCTGTTGATCGGCCCCGACGTGATGATTGGCGGAGCGGTGGGCGGTGCAACCTTGCATCACAATCCACGTCTGAGCCCGCGCCAGGAGGAAATCATGGAATTTGTGGCGCAAGGTTTTGCGCCCAAGGAAATTGCCGCTTTGCTTGGGCTCAGCTCGTGGACGATTTATTCACAATTACATCGCGCGGAGGAAAAACTGCGGAAAGCGACACTCGGCGGTTGAGATCAGCGTGGCCGCCGTGTAGCAATTATTGTGACTACCGCACCCCGCACAAGCGTGATACAAACTACACACATCCATGAAGGCAACTGACAACAGGAACACAAACGGGAGCCGGGCGAGGGCCTCGGCCACGGAGAATCGGCGAGTTCGCGCAACTGACCATTTGGACATCGCGGCCAGTCACACGAGTCCGAAACTGCGGGAACGCGTCAGCCTCAGGACGGTGTTGCTGAGTTGTCAACCATCAGAACGGACCCCCCTTTCAGGCAAACCGACTCTGAGGGCACGTAGCATCGGGGGGGGGGAATCATTCAACCTATCCAACCTCCAAGAATTGATGTCACCTGTTTTCGTACGCGGTGCGCTCAGGTGGGCAACAGCGGGCAACAACCAATTGACTACTTAGAAATGAACTTTTACAAAAATCCAAAGATTGCTGCAGTGTCAGAGGGGTGCCTTTTTTGGGCGAGTGTTTCAATTCTTTGCCTGTCGGCCATCGGCAAGGCGGCGCTTGTATGGAAAGGACATTCTTACTTGGCAAGCGACAATCAGGTCTTCTTGTTTCTTACGAACGGAATGCTTTTTTATGCGGTTATTTGTATCGAATTGTTCACCATCGTATCCATGGTTTTCCTGCGTTTGCTCGGGCACCGCGAGTGGGGTATGTGGGTGCTAGCTTGGTTGCTTATAGCCTTCGCAATGTACCGTGGGACACTCGGGGTAGTCGGTGATGAGCAGAATTGTCGATGCTTCGGAATTCTCTCTGATCTCCTGAATGGTCGGAGCACTTTCGTGAAGGTGCTGACCAACAGTTCACTTGCGATATTTCTTCTGACTATTGTTGCCACGTATTGGAGACGGTATGTTACTGAATCATCTGAGAAGGCTCCATCGATGCAAAGTCGGCTGACGCCTGTTCCAAGCCGGAGTGGGGCGATATTGTTCTTGGTAATGTTGCTGGCAGGCCCGGACGCGATACTAGGAAACACTGTGGTTTTAGAAGGCGAACTAAGTTTCTCTTTTTTTCGACCGAATGGCACTCTCATGACCAATCAAACGGCCACTTTTTCCGTGGAGCGTGGTAGCACCAATTGGGGGCTAAACGTTATCGTCCCGGGTGGTGGTATGTGGCGCTATTATTCCAACGGCAGTGAAGTTGTTGGGGGGTATTATGGGGAATTTGACGATCCTTCGATCAACAATCCTCGTCAACCCGTTACCGCGTGGCTCGGTCGTAATCCCTTGGACAATTACTATGTTGAACTTCCATGGCTGGCCTATTTGACGGATGGCTGGCTGACGAATGACATTCCCGCACCGTGGTTGGATTCTCAATATCAATCCGAGGCGCACGCGTTCAAAGCTGTCGCTAGGTTGAACGGAAACTCGCCAGAATTGCCAGAAGAAGTGGTCTTCACGACCGACGACGGAAGAATGCAAAGTGCGACGATGTCACCGATGCTACATCGCGAACGAGTGACTAAAGAGGAGAGGGGGCTAATACGGAAGGAAGTTTCACTTCCGTTGGGTTTCACATCAGCCGTGTATAAGGCAAATTCGTGGGCTCAGCGATCAGGAGGTGCATTTCCAAAGGAATTCGAACTAGTCAAATATCAGGATACTGCTGATGCTGTAAATTTTGGAAAAGTGCAGCTTAAGTTTACAGGAAGACTGACAAATTTGACGGAATCTACAGGGCGACTAATGCCACCAATTTATAGGAATACGCTAGTGATTGATCGGCGCTTCCGGGATGATCGAAAAGTGGTTGATTTCATCCACTATCAGTTGGACGACAAACCGCTCCCACAGACAACTGATTCGAACTTGGTGTCTTTATTTGAAGCCAAGCTTGCCGCCGCGCCTTTCGATGTCTCCTATCGGATGCGGCGTCTTGTTGCTTACGCGCTTTTTGTTTTATTGCTTATTGTCCCTTTGGGGATCGCTTTGTGGCGATTCTCCATTGCCAGAAAAAAAACCTCAAACAGTTCATAACCAACCATGAAAGAAATTCGATCAATAACCAACATCTTCGTTGCTGTAGCTTTTCTCACAGCTTCAGTTGCTCCGACATATGCCGCTCGATATGAACTTTGTCTACCATTCTTGGCTCCGGCAGGGGTAGTGCAGAATGCGTGTACTTGGGATCCCGAGTTCAGCCTGCGTGATGGGTATTGTTACAAGAACACGTATTCCATCGTTGCACCTAAAAGGTGTACTTGGGTAAATAATTTTTGGTCTACTTGCACAGCGCTTCCAGTTCCGATTCAGTTTACAGTGACACAATGGCGTACGGATTGCATAACAGGCGGTGGTTATGCGGGTGGTGGTAGCTGCCAATGTGGCTCGACGTTCGTCATCTCTAGTACGTGGAATACAACATCGAACTGTTAAGTGTCGATGCTTGGACGGGTAAAATCATTCTAAGACTCCAAGAGTATCTCCGGCAACGCCGGAGATACTTTGTCTTGATCGGATTGGATTTGGAGCAATAGTATTTCGCCCCGTGGCGATTTCGCAAAATTGGAGCTAATAAACTAGATGTCATCCACGAACCGAAAAATTCCCCGCGCCTTCACGCTCATCGAGTTGCTTGTGGTGATTGGGATCATCGGGATTTTGTCGGCGTTGCTGTTGGAGGCGGTTAGCCGGTCCAAGGGCACGGCACAGAAAGCCACCTGCCTGAGCAACCACCGTCAACTGGTGCTCGGCTGGCAGATGTATGCGGATGATCATCAGGGCAAGCTCGTCATCAACGTGGATGACGGCGATGGCCTGCCCTTCACCAACTGGGTGGCCGGGCAGCTGCGCAATCCAATGGAAGGCGAGAACGCCGGTCTGCTGGTGGACAAGCACCGTTCGCTGCTCGCGCGTTATGTGCCCAACCCGAAGGTCTACAAATGTCCGTCGGACAAGTCGCAGTACGTGCGCAGCGTTTCCATGAACAACCGGATGAATCCGATCCGTCCGACGCCGGGCACGTTCCCGCTGGTGCTCGGCGGTTACGGGACCAACTTCATGATCTACCGGCGCACCGGTGACCTTCACAATCCGGCGAAGCTTTTCATCATCACGGACGAGCGTGGTGACAGCATCAACGAGGCGAACTTCGCGGTGGACCTGAGCAACACCGGAGACTTCGACGGACAGGGCACGCCGACTCCGTATTGGTGGATGGACACGCCGGGCACATATCACAACAACGGCGTCGTGCTGTCCTTCGGCGACGGGCACGTGGAGCATCACAAGTGGTTGGAGAAGACGACGCTCGGCCCGATCGGCATCACCGGCCCGCGCCACACGAGCGACACGGACCGCGACATCGTCTGGCTGCAGGATAGAACGGCGGAACGGAAGTAGTAGGACAGTAATCAGTAATCAGTAATCAGT
>JBDNGP010000148.1:0-7376 GCA_041689265.1 Verrucomicrobiota bacterium | reverse complement strand
TGACCAGACCGGTAGCGCGCGCCAGAGCAACACTCCTTTGGCAACCTCATACCCCGGCAGATCGGCGTGTTCATGAACGATGTCGCCGCGATTGGTGTGCTCGTTGGATGAACGCCATCCCTCGACAACCTTCAACGCCGCCCGGCGATTGCAGAAAAGAAAGTCGTTGAGCAACGAGAGCGGAAGCATCTCGCGAGGCGCGTCTGCAATCTGCAATTTTGGTTTTGCGATTGGAGTCACGAAGCATTCTTCTGGGTATTCGCTTCCGGGATCTCCCAAATGATCCGGTGTGCTGTGATTGGGGCAACGGGTTCGTTGCCGTCCTTGGGCGCGGGCTTCTCATCGGTGCAGGCGGTGACTTGCTCGTATTTGTTCTTCACAACGTAAACCGGGCCTTCGGGAGCGCTGCCGACGTAATCTTGAAGGCCCTCCGGGAATTCGCTGCCCGAGTTGAATCTTCCGTCGCCATCCTTCTTTCCTGCGGCCTTCACCAACTCAAAGACTTTGTGGGCAGGCGCATTGCCAAGGGCGTCCTTGTGCTCGAAATCTACCAGGCCCACTACGCGCATCCCGCCAGGACGGGCGGATGAGCCGTCCACATTGAAATCGCCAAAGCAACGGGTGAGCGCGAAAAGGAAGTTGTCCAAGTCTGCGTAGCTGAAGCGCGTTTTGGCGGCGAAAGCGGGCGAGAAGTGAATGTGGCAGCGGTAAAGGCCGTAGGGCACCAAGTATTTGCGGCCCATCGTCCGATTGTCATCCCCCTTCTTCTCCGCTTCTGCTTCGTTAGCAACCGCGCATCGCGTGATGGAAAAATCGAGTTGGAGGATCTTGTCCAGGCTTTCGGCAAAGGTGATTTGCAGTGGGCCACGAATTTGTCCGTAGAAACTGCCTTTCAGCGGCCCCTCGGTCGAAACTACCTGTCCGAAGAAGCGCACGTCAAAGTAGGCTTGGCACAGTGCGTCACGGTAAGCGCGGTCACGATACTCCGACAAATTTTTCTCCTTCTTTGTGCCTTTCTTCTCGGCTTCGCCGTCTGGTGCGCCGTCCTTCTTCTTTTTTGATTTCTCGTTGGCCTTCTTCCAATCCTCGTCGGTCAGTTTCCTGCCTTCGACCTCGTAACTTTTGAAGATTTCGATGGCCTGCTTCTCAAGGTCAGGGGCTTCGACAAGCGTCTGGATCACTGCACCTTCCCTGATGAAAAGATGGTAGCGGTCTTCAGGTTTGTCGGTTTCTCCCTTCAATTCCCCATTGGCGGTGTGCCGGGCAAAGAAATTCCTAACTTTGCGCTTGAGGCAAACGTCGGTGACGAGGCCGCGCAGGGTGTCGGGCTGGAGGCGTGGCATGTTGCCAGTGTCGGGATCGCCGTTGGGGTTGCAGTTGGTGGCGTCGAAAAGCAGCGCGATGTCGTGGCGCTCGGCGACGACGGCATCATGGGCTTTGCCGTTCCAGAGGTTCGGGAAGTGAAATGTATGGCTCATAATCGGTGTTTCAGTTCAAAGGTTATGGTTCAGGATTTGTTGGAATCATCGTTGTCGTTGTTTTGGCTGTCGCCGTCGCCGGTGTCGTCACCCTTGGGATTCGCGCCTTTGCGGTAACGCGGCCACTTGCGGCATTTCTCATAGTAGAAACCAATGGCGAAGCGGCCCTGGTCTTCGAGCGACAGCGTGCGCGGCCATTTGGCGGCGGCGGAGAAGCGGGCTATGAGTTGCGCCAGCCCTTCAAAGTCTTGCTCAATGAGTGTCTCGGATTTGTCTTTGGGGACGCCGTGTTGAAGTTTGTAGGCAAGTCCACCGCCGATCTTATCAAGATGAACGTTGGTCAATTTGCACAGGCGCGGGAAGACGAGGGCCGGAGTGCTGGACGCCGAGCCGTAGTAACGGCCCGCCGGGGATGACGCGGTGGATTTGCCGTGGGCCGCGTTGTGGATTTTGTCCAGCAACGCCAGCACGCGCCCACAGAGGTAGGCGGGATGGTCCTGCTTGTCGTGATGGTGTTCGTTCATAGGTCTGTCCTTTGGTTCTTTGTGATTGGAGTGAAAGTATAGCTTGATGAGGGCTGTGCGGGCGCGGAGGCGGAATTCAAAGTCGGAGCGTTCCTTTTCGGCACATCCTTTCGCAAGTTCCAACGCCTGACGAGCGAGTGCTGATTCGAGGAACGAGTTCGGCAACAACGTCCCGAACAGCGCCGTTTGAAGGATTCTTGAATACACCACTGACGGGGGTGCACTCTGGCTTTTTGAGGGAATGGTGGCGGCTGCGAGTTCGCCAATTGTGCTCGCTGTCAACTCGCCTGGGCGAAATACATTGGGCAGAGAAACCGCGCGAAAGTACGCCTCCGCCGATTCTGTGACGCGCCCAAGCGTCTGCGTGTGCCAGCCGCGCACTGTGATGCGAGACTTCGGCGAGGAAAGGATGGCGCAATAAAACTGTGCCGCATCGGGCGAGGACGCTGCATGACCGTGGATGTTCTTAAAGAAGTCCAAAACCTGCAGGGCATCCGGCTCGTTAAACAGAGTCGCGAATTCTTGAGCGCACGGCGGGGAGTTCTTGCTGGGAGGAACTGCCCAAAAGACAGCTTTGAGCTTCTTTCCCAACGAACAGTAGTGGGCTTTGTCTCGGAGCAACCATTTTAACGCAGCCGCCGCCCGCTCCGTTGTCGTGAGAGACATGGACAACGTGTGTTTGCCCAAGCCGAATGATTGCGTTGCTGCTTTGTCGAATGACGCCAATGGGCAGTATGTTCCACCGCCCGGAACCTTTGGGATGTGCGGAAAGACAGGTGTCAGGCGCGTGCTGCCCGCATCGTCGCGAAGGGCGAACCCGTCGCTACCAATTGGGAGAATATGCAGAAGCTTCGCCCGTTGAGCCTCGTAAGTTGCGTTCCACCATTTCCGAAATTCCCCATTTTTTAGCAACAGCTCGCCGTTGATGCGGAAGGTGAAACGAGCGCCAGCAATTGTCTTGAGCTTTGCGTTACGAGCCTTCGTAGCCGCGTCCTTTGCCTTCTTCTTTTCTTCAGCGGTTTCCGTCTCAGCGTTGGCTTTCGACGGGTCGGGCAGCGAAAACAAGTCAATGATAGCTGGGTCGGTGAGGCGGGGCTTCGATGCGATGAATTGCTTCAAGGCCTTTGAAACCGCAAGCTCTCCGTGGCCCTCGGACTCGATGAACAGGTTGATCTGCCTCAGCCATCCTGCATGACGGTAGTGCTGATTCTTTGTGCTCTTGGTTTCTGAATCGGAGTCATCAACGTCGTCTTGGTCGCTTTCATCGCTTTCTGTTTCCGCGTCAGGCTCTGGGGTCTTTGCGCTACCGCCTTCCGGCGGCTCAATCACCGAAATTTTCGGGTGTTTGCCTTTGGAAATATCCGTGCAAAATATTTCTCGCACGTCTCCATGGCCAGCTTCGGCAACCGATTTACCACCCCCGCCTGCCGCCTGTATCTCGCCCTTCTCGCTGACGACAATTGGAAAATAGACGGGGCATTCCATCTCCTTGCCAAGTTCAGGCTCTCCTGTCTTGTCCTTCGTGCTGCCGTAGGCGGGCGTGATGCCGAGGATTTGTCCTTCGCTGTCCAAGTCTATGAAGTATTGAACCGGCATCGGCTCGAACGCACGAGGTGTCGGGATTTCGAGACGGTCAGCTAGATCGAGCAATTCGGAGATCATGCTTCACTCCTTTCCTCGACAGTGATCCAGCCATTGATCGCTTTGGCGGCAAAATGAGTGGGGACAGGCCGTTGACCGGGCTGATCCCATCCCGTGGCGGGACGCGGAACAAAAGGATGCGGATCATTTTTCTGTTCGTCGTCGGGTTGCCAGCGCTCCCACATTGGTTTGAAATCAAAGTCGCGGAAGATCATTCCGAAATGTTCCTCCGATGGCTGGTCCGGAATCACTTCCGGCGGTCTTTCGACGAGTTCCCATTCCGCGACTGAGAACTCCCGGCAGCCAAAGAACGGCTGATAGAAACATTGCCCGGCGCGGGCACGGCGCAAGAACATCTGATGGTATTTGTTTCGGGCGAGAAAATCGGCGCTGGGCCGGATTGTTCGCTCACCGCGCCGCCGTGTTTCTGGCGGAACTTGAATCACTGCCTCGATATAGTATTCCACCTCTCTGAGAATGAGGCTGTGGCGTTGGGCGCGGATGCGATCCGCGTTGATGTCGTAGCCGACGGCATTCTCCGGTTTCTGGTGCTTCCCATAACCAAGTTCATTGCGAAGGATGGAAAACATGGTGCCTTTCCGAACGATGCCGATGCGGGTTACCACCCATCGAAAACCGATCTTGTTGTGTCGCTTGTGCGCTTCTGGTTTTTCGATGGGCTTCATGAGAATTGCTTCGAGGATGCCACGCGCGGCGGATGGCGTGATAATCGGATAACTCACTCGTTCAACGTGGAATTCGGGCCGGGTGAAGCAGGCGAATGGGCCCTTCACGCGTAGACAGATTGGGTCGGAAGTCATATTGGTTTAGTAGCAGCAGTCCAGTTTGGAGAGAGATTCAGCGGAAATATCAATACCCGCACCCTGCAGACCATCGGAGTACAGGACGCCCGTTTTCAAATACCGCAGGCCGCGAACCGGATCATCATCTTTGAAGACGAGTTCCGAATCAGAAGAATGGAGGAATGCGCGCGTCTCTTTTCCCATTGGAAAGGACAAGTTGACGATGAATGGTTGAAGTGTCTGCCATTCATTGGGCGTGAAATAGCCTTTGTGCCTGGCTGATTCCCGGAGCGATTTCACCGTCGCGCCATCCGGGAAGCACATATCGGAATCGGTGTCAGCGAAGGAATCGCGTTTGGATTCAATCAACAAAGGGACGGCATCGGCGTCGATGAAATTGAATAGACTGCTGACTTCCTCAAAGTGGAGCTTCTCGCGGGCAGACTGGACAGCGCATCCACCCGGATCGGGAACGGTAGTTTGATAGAAAAGGCGGAAGTAGGTTTCAAACGAGGACGGATCATCAGGCTCGGCCTTTCCCATCCGGCGAAGGAGATCAGCATTCTGCATTGCTGACCCGTAAGTGCCCTGCGGTGCGGCAGCATCAGTTGGGGTAAAGACGTGAACTTGGCCGAGAATTGGCCGGCCGGAATTGTCTGTGAGTGCGCCGTTACGATTGCAGCGACCAGCGGCCTGAACGATGGAATCATATGGGCCAAACGCTCGCCAGACAGACGGGAAATCCACATCCACGCCGGCCTCGACGCATTGGGTGGAGACAAGCAGGCAAGGCTTCTTGTCATTAAGTCTCGTTGTCACTTCGGCGAGAACCTTGAGTCTGTGTGCGGGAAACATCCAGGTGGAGAGGTGGAATATGCCTTCCCGAAGGTCATCATCGTTTCTGGATTTCTTGATGAGCAAATCAAACAGGGCACGAGCTTGTTTTCGTGTGTTGAGAATGGCCAGTGCTTGCCTTCCCGGTGCTACGAGCATGGCGGATGCGAGCGTCTCGTGATGAAGCTCGGGCGGCGGGCTGTCTTTGGCCAGACCGACATACTCGACCCGCTTGAGTCGGCGGAAGTGTTCCACTGCTGCATCTTTTGAGATGATGGGAACAACATTCTTAAAGCCGAACTCGAAATTCTCCGTCTTACCAAGAGCAGGCTGGGTAGCAGTGCAAAGCACCAGCGATGCGCCATAACGACGTTTCTTGCTTGTGAGCTCTTTCAGCACATCGAGAATTGGCTGGAGTAGCAGCGGGGGCAACGTCTGCACTTCATCGAAGATCAGGACGGACTGGCAGATGTTGTGCAACTTGCGAGCGTCTGCCGGACGACGGGAGAAGAGTGAATCAAAGAACTGGACGCTGGTGGTGACGATGATGGGTGCGTCCCAGTTCTCAGCGGCGAGTTGGCGAAGTGGGCGTTCTTTGTCATAACCATCGGCATCGTCTTTCGATTTGATCACTGGATCAGAAGCCTGCGAATGGTGTTCGAGAATGATGGGGTCCCCCTCAGTGTGACCAAAAACCGATTTCAATTCCCGGGTCGTCTGCTGGATGATGTTCAGATACGGAATCACCACAATGATCCGGCGAAGGCGACGAGGATCGTCGGGCGCGAGGTCTTTGTTATGGTGGGCGATGTGGTTGAGGGCGAATGCGACTGAAGCCAGTGTTTTGCCGCCACCTGTGGGGACAGCGAGCGTGAAAACGCCACGTTCGAAACAAGCCTTTTCTTCGCAGGCCATGAGGACTTCTGCGCGAACGTCAATTACGGCCTGGGAAGCGCGCTTTGACCGTGCGGTGGCTATGCGCTCATCTATGGCGCACTTCATCATCGACAGCAACGATTCCGCCGCGCCGACTGCCGCCAGACATTTTGTTCCGAACCGCCATGTATTGCGCTTAAGCACATTCGTTTGTGAACCCTCGGTCCGATTGGCGTCTTCGGTGTCGAGGCGGTCGGCATCCACAAGCGCGCTGAAGAGCATCCGCGTGTAGAAATCTACGGCCCGCATTTTGACGTCTCGGTCATTGGCGGTAGCAAACGACATCTCGTCGAGCCACGCTGGTAGAGTTTTTCCGAAGTCTGGAATGGGCCAAATCTGATTTCCCCAAGGGGCATTTCCAATTAACGATTCTTCACATTCTCGCGCTGGAGCTGTCCATTTCACGGATACCTGTTGTAGGCTCGAACGGTTATGCAGGCCGGCGTGGTGTCCGTTAATCGCGAAAGCAACCGGCCATAGTTGGTGCGCAAGAGCTAAAGCGGCTCCATGGTGGGCGTGCGGTTGTTTTTCGGCTTTCTTGCCTGCTACCCGATCTTGAAAGTTCCTTTCTGCCTTGCCCAAATCATGGAGCAGTCCGGCCAGTTCAGCTTGTTGGTCGGCATCGAAATGTGCAGAGAGCCATTTAGCGCGGCACGCCACGCCAAGAAGATGTTCGACCAGCGATTGATCAGGGTGGGCGAGATATTGGCTAGGTTTCATAAAGATTATGAGGAGAAAACCTGTCGGGAAGAAAAGGAGTCTCTCGAGTGGGTGAAATGCGGTTGAGGTGAAGGGAGCAATCCCGCCAGTTCCGCTTCGTCGGCGAGACCCAACGGTTCGGCGAAACGGCGGGCGAGTTTGGCGACGTTGCGGAGGTGGTCTTTGAGCAGCTGCCACCGGCCGGACGTTTCGGGCAGGCGGTTGCCGTTTTCATCTTCTGCGGTGTGCGCGTAGCAGTTCAAACCGATGTGCCCCTTCGTGTTGTTGGCGCCCGCCAGTCTGTTCCGGAGCACACAAATGAGTGACGGCAGGCAAAGCGGGAGTCTTCCCGCCCCGTCACCGGTAGGGATTCGGCCCGTGCTCTGGTTTCCCTCTTGAGCATGTCCTTCATTGATTACCGTGCCGACGATGACTTTAAGAAGGGCAGGGAGCAAGAACTA
>JBDNGP010000147.1:0-33814 GCA_041689265.1 Verrucomicrobiota bacterium | reverse complement strand
GGCTTCTCTTCTACCGCTTGTTAGAGCAAGCGGTCGCCTTGAATCCTGTGCGAGGCAAGGAACTGGTCGGAGGCCGCTCCATGAAAAACAGAGAAACCACAACATCTGGTAGCTAGGGGCGTAAAGTGCATACCAAGATTGTTAATAATAGAAGATCATCACTCCAAATAAACTTCGCTCCGGAAAAATCAGCGGTGCGAAATGCCTCCATCGGTCGAATTTCGCGTTCCGAATACTCTTTCGCCTGACCCCACTTGCTGTCGTTGAAGTTTACCGCGAACCAATCGGCCGGGATCGGGTCATATTTTACTTTCGGGTTTCGGGTATCGCCATTGATCAAACCGTAAAAGAACGACTTCGCCCTCCACTTCGCGTTTGTGATCGTTCCCTCACCCATCTTCACGATGATACCGCCGTCGCCAATCTTGTTTCCGTAATCCAGGCCGGTCTTGGGGTCCGCATTGTCCTTGGCAATGATAGCAATCGTCATCGGGTATTCGGGCAGAATGTCGAACGACACGGCGTTGTGCGGCATGAAATCGATGGAGTCGGTCGCGACCAGCTTGCCGTTGATATACATCGCAAACCAGTTGTCTGCATACACGCTGAACTTGATGGTGTCGTTCGACAACGGTTTCATAAACGCATCGACTGAACCCGGCCTTCGCATTGAACCGAAGTTGGATGTGCTCGGTAAGCCTGAGTTTGTCATTGAATGATCCCGGTTTTCCGAAGCTAATCCTTCTTGCTCCTCTGCGTTCTCCGCGCTTTTGCGTGAGGTTTTCAGGAAGATGTCAGAGCCTCCTCACGTCGGCTGCTACCAATCCATCGGCGGTCGGGAGAGGCTCCGGCCGAGCCCATTTCAAAGCCCAGAAGGGACGGTCCGGATGACGTGAACTATCACTCCTTCGGAGTTCTGATCAGGGCTCCGCAGGAGCGTCGCCCTACCGTTCGAATCGCTCCAGAACTTGGCTTGCCAACTTCAGGCCTGCGCGGCCCCTGCGAACCGTCTCGCGTTCACGCACCGGTTCGTTCTGTTGCTGCCCGAGGGACGCGGCGCGCGAGGTGGCGTCCGCGATCTTCGCGCGGTTGAACGGCTTGCCAATGAATGAGTGCGGCCTGTTAAAATATAGTCGTGTCTATAAAAAATACTTGCGCCAATCTTTTGGCTGCGTTACCCATGATCCTGTTCGCGTTCGTCGGGTCACTGCCCTTCTCTCGTGAGCAGCAAACACATGAAATTTATGAAGCGTCATTGGCTGACAGTTTTTCTGATTGGAACCGTTGCGTTGGTTCAACCCGTGTTTGCCGCCGACAAGATCGCCGTGACCACGACGACGACGATGGTGACTGATATGGTGATGGCCGTGGGGGGGGATCGGGTGGAGGTCACGGGATTGATGGGGCCGGGCGTGGATCCGCATCTTTACAAACCGGGGGCCAAGGACATTACTTACCTCAGTCAGGCCCAGCTGATTTTCTACTCCGGCCTGATGCTCGAAGGACGGATGGCCGACCTGTTCTCGAAGATGGCGCAACGCGGCAAGAAGGTTTACGCGATCACGGACACTATTCCCAGGGACAGGTTGCTTGAGCCGGCGTCGTTCGCTGGCCATTTTGATCCGCACGTGTGGGGTGATCCCGAGCTGTGGTCGATGTGCGTCGACACAGTGGTCAGCGCGCTCAGCGAGAATGATCCCGTTGGCAAGGCAATATATGCCGAACGCGGCGCGGCGCTAAAAAAGGATTACGCGGAACTGGACGCCTGGGCGAAGAAGCAGGCCGATGAGTTGCCGGAATCAAACCGCGTCCTCATCACCAGTCACGACGCATTCAATTATTTCGGTCTGGCCTTCGGTTTTGAAGTCGTTGGCGTTCAGGGCATTTCAACCGTCAGCGAAGCCGGTCTCGCCGACATCACGCGCATTGTGGATTTCATCAAGGAGAGGAAAGTGAAGGCGATCTTCGTGGAGAGTAGTGTTTCGCCAGCAACCATCCAGCGCATCAGCCAGGATGCCGGCGTGAAAATCGGCGGTGAATTGTTTTCGGACGCACTGGGAACGCCGGGCAAGATCAAAACGTCCGGCGGGATCACCTACGATGAGGGCACTTACAAAGGTTGGATCGGCCACAATATCAACACTGTGGTTGATGCGTTGAAATAGCCTGCCGCCGCCTCTTTTCTCTCGCAATTTGGTCGGGGAGAATTAGCGTTTCCTGATGCAAAAGCAACGCGGAGAAACTCACGGGGCGAACAGCTTCACAAAGACGATCCCGGGTGTTCAGGGCCTTGCGCTCGTTGCGGTGCGCGGCGGCGGAAAACTCTTTCGGCCCGTCGCGTTGTTCACGGTTCTGATCGCCTCGCTTCACCTCACTCACTCACTGAACGGTCAGCTGTTTGTCAGCAGTTTGAACAGTGACGAGGTGCTGGTTTACCAGCCCGGCTCGGGGGCGCTGATCGGGGAAGGCGACATCGTTTCCGCCGCCGACGCGGGATTGGATCGGCCGCACGGAATCTTGGATCGTCTTTCAGGAATGCTAGTGGCCAGTTTTGGATCGCACGAAGTGAAACGGTATCATCGCGAGACCGGCCAGTTCATCGATAACTTTATCCCATCAACCGCCGGTCTGAACCTGCCAGTTTATCTTGCCGTCGGACCGAACGACGGTCTGCTCTACGCTTCCAGCCAGGGCAACGACCGCGTTCTACGTTTCGACAACGATACCGGAGTGGCGGCGGACGCCCAGCCGTTTATCGACGGCGGACTGCTCGACGCTCCCAGCGGGTTCGACTGGTCGCCGGACGGCTCGGTTCTCTACGTTGCTGGACGGACATCGGGAAACGTGCTGGCCTATGATTCCGCAACCGGTGAACCGCTCGCGGAGGGACACGAGTTTGCCACCAACTTGAGCGGCGGCAACGATACGTTCGGCCTGAAAGTGGATGACGCAACCGGCGATGTTTTTGTGGCGACAGGAGGGGACGTCCGGCGTTTCAACCCCGGCGGACAGCTTCTCGCCACAATTTCCATTCCGGGTCTGGCGATTGGTTTGGAGAACAGCTTGGACGGTGACACGCTCTGGGTTGCGTCAAACAACACGCTCTATCCGGTCGACAAATCGAATAACAGCGTCGGCTCCGCTTTTCTGACCGGTGGCACCATCAGCACGCTCAATTTCTTCCACTTCTCGGAAGTTGTTGATCCGGCCGCAGGGGGGCTTGAAATCAACCATATTCCCGGCGGCCAGATTGGGCTTCTCTACAAAATCTCATTGATCGATCCGCCTTCCCAAATTTTCCTGCAATGGAGCGAGAATCTGGAGAACTGGTCCACCGTCGTGGAGCATCAGATCGAGGACGGCGCGATCAGCAGCCAGACGACGGACGAAACGTTCTTTGACGCACACCTCGATCAAAACTTCCTGTCCGTCATCATCGGGGACGAAGACCGGTCCGCAACGCTTTCCCATCCTCAGCGGTTCTACCGGCTCCGACAGATTCCCTGACCGAGGGTTGCGGAGCTCACGCGATCGCGGATCACCGCAAGTCGATTTCCTCTTTTTCGAAATCGGATTCGTTGACCCAGCCGGTGTTGAGTTTTTCGCCCTTCATGAAGCGGTTGTAGAAATTGCGCACTTTGGGATCCGAGTAAAGAAACGCATCGAAACCTGGTTCTTCCTGGGACATTCGCGGATCTTCCTGCTGCATGAGCTCGGAGACCATCTGTTTCACCATCGCTTGGCGGAGCTCCTCGAAATCAGGTTGCGCCGACAATTCAATGACACAATCCGGATCATGCCGGACGTCATAGAGCTCCTCTTGTCCGTTCTTGCCGAAAGCGAGACTCCAGTGGATGTCCTGCCCGTGTTCCCGCCGCGCATTCAGTATCTCGGTCTTGGTCGGGCTGCCGTCGGTGTTCAGGTAGCCGGTCTCGGGATTGCCCGCCGGCCAGCGGTCCGGATGGAAATTTGCGAGATACAAGTACCCGCCCTTCACCATCCCGCGAATCGGATAGCCCTGATCATCCGGTCGTCCAATGTCGTGACGTTCCTTGCCGATTAGAACGTGGTCGCGAGACGCAATCACCTGGCCGCTTTTCTCAGAGGCAAAGATATCGGTCAGGCTGCGTCCGGGGGATGGTGCCATTCCGGTGTCACTCCAGTTCAAGCGTGCGACTTCGATGAACGTCGGAGCGAAATCAATGAAGCTCACGTAGTCCTCGACCACGCGTCCTGGGTTCTTGATGCCCTTCGGCCACATGATTGCCAGCGGCAGATGGTTTGACATCTCGTATTCCTGTCCCTTCACGCGAGGGAACGGCATGCCGTTGTCCGAAGTGACGACGAGAAGCGTGTTATCAAGTTCGCCCCGCTCCTCCAATATTTTCAACATGCGATCAAGGTGACTGTCGAAGTGCTCAATCTCGAACGCGTAATCCAACATGTCGTTGCGCACCGTTTCGTTGTCCGGCCAGAACTTGGGAACGCGATCGATGTCGGTTATTTTCTTTCCTGCTTTCGCTGCACCGGCACCATACTCGTACGCCCGGTGAGGTTCCGTAGCACCGTACCAGAAGCACCACGGTTGATCGCCCGCAGCGGTGAGGAAGTCGGAAAAGTTCGCGGCGTAGTCGTTGTTTGAGATGAATTTCGCAGGCGGTGCCGCTTTCTGTTTGTCGAAGCCCGGCCCGGCGAGATCACGTGGTTTGCCATCCGCATCCACCGAAACGCCGGGACCCCAGGCCTTGCCGGTTTTGCCAACGAAATAACCGTTCTCGGAGAGGGCTTCGGCGTAAGACTTGAATTCTGGAGGAAAGACCGGCCAGTGATTCGCGGCTTCCTTCAATTGCCAGGAGTTGCGTCCGGTGACGATGCAGGAACGCGACGGTGCACACTTGGCATTCGGCGTGTAGGCCCGCATGAAAAGGAGTCCTTCGCGAGCCACCCGGTCGAACGCGGGCGTGTTCACCCACTTCGTGCCATAGGCGCTGGTGTGTGGAAACGACTGGTCATCCGAGATCGCGAATAGAATGTTCGGGCGGTCCGCCGCTGAAGCGGTGGTCACACTGGTGATGAGAAGGAGGAAAAACGCGCGAAACAATTTCATGGGTGCAGGAAGTATCGATCGGCAACGGTTTTGTTCAACCACAGAATTTACAGAATTCGCGGAAAGGTGGTAGACCGGGTGAAGAAATTCAAAGCGACGTCGTGTCCCCAAATTGCGATCAAAGACATCCAACGTTTCCGGTCGGTTCCCGCGAGCAAAGGTTCGTTCGGAGAACTCACCCCACCAACGGAAGTCCAAGCAACAGGTGGCGCGAGCTCTCCGAGCGGTCACGAAATTCTCGGGCTGGTCTGCCTCCCTCGCCGGTTATACATCACAAACCTGCACGCCGTGTCTAAGCGCCCCGAGCTTGTCATCCCACGTGGGAATGAATTCGTGAGCAACGTAGCCCTGATAATTCAACCGCAGCAACTCACGCATGATCGCCGGATAGTTGACCTCCTGATCTTCCGTCAACTCACCACGACCCGGCACGCCCGCTGTGTGAATGTGGCCGATGACGTCGTTGTATTGTCGAAGGCGGCGGAGGACATCGCCGTTCATGATCTGAACGTGGTAGACGTCGAACAACAACTTCATCCGGGGCGAATCAACCTGTTCGATCAACTCAACGCAGAAATCCACGTCATCGCCGAAGTAACCCGGGTGACCTTTCATCGGATGCGTGCTATCTCGCGAGTTCAAGTGTTCCATGCAAATGTTCACGTTATTCTCCTCGGCGTAGCCAATGACTTCCTTCCAGCACGCGATGCAGTTCTCTGTCATTTGCTTGTCCGACAAATCGACCTCCCGCATGCCGGTGAAGGTGATCACTCCGGGCGCGCCAAACTCGACGGCGAGATCGATGCCCTCGCGCAGCCTGGTAACGCAGTTGGCGTGGTTCGCCGTGCTGGTCGGGCCGTCTTTGAATCCATGGCTGCCGACGAGTGACGGGTGCATGCCCAACTCGCGGAGCCTCGGGTAATATCTGGAGTCGATCCCTTCCATCACCGTCATGCCCATGGCGTTGCAGGCATCCATCAGTTCCTCGGTCGGCATCGGGTTGAAACACCAGCCCATGACCGAGTGGTGGATGTTGCCCTTGGCGATCTTGTAGTCCGACGGAGGAATTACTTCGCGCGTGGCAGTCGTTGAAGATGTTTGAGCGCTCGCCACGAGGGTCCCGGCCGCCAGCGCGGTTGATCCAGCGAGGAATTGGCGACGTGAAAAAGCAGTCGGTAAATCGGAGTCGTTCATGAGTTGTTCTCACTATGACGCAACGGCATGTGAAAATCCAGCATCTCGTCACGGCACAAAGGGCGAACGCCCGGACCGGTTTGCGATTGCTCAAGCTCACCACGAACCGCTAGGCTCAGCCCTTCGCCAAACCTATGAAAACCATGTTTTCTCTCAACAAACTCACTGCCGCACTGGCATTTTCGCTCGTGGCTTCCGTCGCCGTTGCTGAAGTTGTGCCCGTCCCAAAGACCGTCAATCCCGAACGCATCCCCGGAGTGAAGCCGCGGAACGTCGTCTTCATCCTTTCGGATGATCATCGGTATGATGCCATGAGTTTCATGGAGCATCAGTTCGCGAAAACGCCGGTCATGGATTCGATCGCGGCGAATGGTGTTCATCTGAAGAACGCCTTTGTGACGACCTCGCTTTGTTCGCCGAGCCGCGCGTCCATTCTCACGGGCCTCTATACGTTCCGGCATCGCGTCATTGACAACAATCGCCCGATTCCGGAGGGCACGTTGTATTTCCCGCAGTATCTGCAGAAGGCCGGTTACGCGACCTCGTTCTTCGGCAAGTGGCACATGGGCGGCGAGGGCGACCAACCCCAGCCGGGCTTCGATCACTGGGTGAGCTTTCGTGGTCAGGGAAACTATTATCCGCCGGGCCCGAACTACACACTCAACGTCGATGGCAAGCGGGTGAAACAAAAGGGCTACATCACCGATGAATTGACGGACTATGCGGTCGACTGGTTGAAGGAACAGAAGCCCGCCGAGAAACCGTTTTTTATGTATCTTTCACACAAGGCAGTTCACGCAAATTTCACCCCGGCAGAACGGCATGAAGGCGAACTCGCCGACCTGCCATTTGAACGTCCCACCACCGAAGCGGACTCCGAGGAGAACTACGAACAGAAACCGCGTTGGCTGCACGATCAACGGAACTCCTGGCATGGCGTCGACTTCCCCTACCACAGCGATCTCGACATCGAGAAATATTACAAACGATACTGTGAAACGCTCAGCGCGGTGGACGAAAGCATCGGCCGGGTGTTAGACCAGTTGAAGGAAATGGGCATCTACGATGACACGCTTGTGATTTACATGGGCGACAACGGATTCATGTTCGGCGAGCACGGTCTCATCGACAAACGCGTGGCCTACGAAACGTCCATCCGCGTCCCGATGCTCATCCAGTGCCCCAACCTCTTCAAAGGCGGCGGTGTCGTCGATGAAATGGTGGCCAACATCGACGTCGGCCCGACGATCATGGAAGCGATGGGATTGAAAACGCCGCCGCACATGGACGGCGTCAGTTTCCTCCCGCTCGCGCGAGGAGAGGAGATCCCGTGGCGCGATTACTTCCTCTACGTTTATTACTGGGAGAAAAACTTCCCGCAATCGCCCACTGTGTTTTCACTGCGTGGTGATCGTTATAAATACATCACCTATTACGGGCTTTGGGACGCCGATGAACTCTACGACCTTCAGGTGGACCCCGATGAATCAAACAACCTGTTGTATGACGGCAAACACAAAAAAATTGCTGGAGAAATGGAAGACCGCCTCTACACGATGATGGAAGAACTTGGCGGAATGGAGATTCCATTGAACCAGCCCAAAGGCGGATCACAGAACAAACGACTGGAAACGAGAGGCGGCAAGCACGCATCCGATTTCCCGGATGAACTCGTGGTGGACGAACCACCCAACAAGAACGCGCACTAGACGGGTAATCCAAAAAAATGTGATCAGTGCGATGAAGCCGCCGGTGCGATTCTCACCGGGTAAGTGTCGGATAACTTTACACTATTGTAAGCGAGCCAATCGACGTGTTGAGAAATGTGATCGATTCGGTGTACCTGAGAAGCGGGCGTTTCAAAGTGCTTCATGTTGATTTTCAGATAGTTCGGGCTCTTCGTTTGCAGGATCTGCGTTCGATATCTAACCTCCACGTTTTTGCCCCCAAAACTGCATCCAACTGCTGGCATTTTTAGTACTTTGCCGAAGCTACGCCGCCCGCCCGTTGAAAACGCAAACTGCAACTAAACATGGATCGATTACGTGGTTGATTATTCTCCCACTGCTGCTGCTTGCGGTGATCGATTCCAAGGCTCAGGCGGCGACTGCCACCAGCGTCCCCCCGCTGCTTTCCGTTGCCGAGGTGGTCTCGGATGGGAATGAGGATTTCGTTCCTGATCGACTGGGGGAAAGGGTGACCGTGCAGGGGATCTTGACGAGTGACCCGCTACCGGTGGCGCGCAATTCGGCGCTGGCGAATATGCAGGACGGTACCGCCGGCATTCTCCTTTATAGCCGGTCGGCATCCCGACTGATCAACCGCGTCAAGGTCGGCGATGAGGTGATTGTGACCGGCGTGGTGGGCCAGTACGAAGGCGCCGAACAAATTATTCTGGACGAGATCGAGTTTGTCCGGGAAGCCACCGTTCCGGAGCCTGTCGTCATCACGACAAAGGATTTCACTGACGAGCGGTATTCGGGGCGGTTGGTCCGGGTCGACGGACGTCTGGAAGTATTGGACCGAACTGATGGCATCAACGTTTCTGCGGTGCTCCGGGACGCGTTCGGCGAAATCAACGTTTTTATCCCGAGCCGGTTCTACGCGGATCCGGGATTCGTCCGGCAGCTGCTCAGTATTCCGCATATCGAGTTGATCGGGATCGCGAGCCAGGCCGATCAGGACCCCCCGTTCGACGGCGGTTACCGTTTGGTTCCAAGAACCGCCGCGGACCTGACGTTTTTTCCTGATCCACCTTACCGGGCCATCGTTGTCTCCATTTCCGTCGCGTTGCTGTTGGTTGCCAGCCTGATGCTTTGGCGGAGCCGGAGACAGGCGGAGCAATCGGCTCTCGGGATGAAGAATCTGACCTTGGAACTGCAATCCTCAGAATCCAGGCTTCGTGAGAACCAGACACGGCTCCGGCTCCTCACCCAGCAGGTGCCGGCCATCGTCTGGTCGATCGACACGGGCATGGTTTTTACTTCGTCGGCGGGTGCCGGACTGAACGCGTTGAAGCTGAAGCAGGACGAGGTTGTCGGCATGTCGCTGTTCGAATACTTCCAGACGGAAGACCCCAAATCCGCGCCGATCTCCGCGCACCGCCGGGCCATGAACGGTCGGCCGACAACGTTTCAGGCGCGTTGGGCGGATCGCGAGTACGAATGCCGCGTCGAACCCATGCGCGATGGAGAGGGAAAGATCGTTGGGGCGATCGGGCTGGCGCTGGACATCACTGCGCGTCATCACGCTGAGCAGGAGCTCAAGGAGCAATCGGATACGCTCCGGCATTCTCAAAAAATGGAGGCAGTTGGCCGTTTGGCGGGCGGGGTAGCCCATGACTTCAACAATCTCGTCACCGTGATCAAGGGCTATTGCGATTTGATTTCGCTCAAACTGGGGCCCGATCACGATCTACAGGACTGGTTTCAGGAGATCAAGGGGTCGGCAAATCGTGCGGCATCTTTGACCACCCAGCTCCTTGCCTTCAGCCGGAAGCAAGTGCTGGAACCGCGCGTGTTCGACCTGAACGAAGTGCTGGCCGACCTGAATAAACTGCTTCGGCGGATCATCGGCGAGCACATCGAGCTCGTGACTGATCTCGTGCCGGATCTCGGCCCGGTGAAGGTGGATAAGGGGCAGATCGAGCAGGTTATCATGAATCTCGCGGTGAATGCCTACGACGCCATGCCGAAGGGCGGGCAGCTGACCCTGCGGACGGAGGACTACGTCGCCACCGGAGAGAAGTCCGGTGCGCCCGGTCAACTGGCGCCGGGCCGGTATTCCGTGATTTCGTTCAGCGATACCGGCGAGGGGATGTCCTCCGAAGTCCGGTCCCACATTTTCGAACCCTTTTTCACGACCAAGGAAGTGGGCAAGGGCACGGGCCTCGGGCTGGCGACAGTTTACGGAATCATCTCCCAAAGCGGCGGCTGCGTGGAGGTGGAAAGCCAGCTGGGCGAAGGGACCACTTTCCGCATTTATCTGCCGGTGACCGAATTGGAAAAGCCCGACAAGGCCCAACGACCGGCTGCCGTCCGGGACACGACGGGCAATGAGACGATCATGGTGGCGGAGGACGAGGTCGCCGTAAGGTCGTTGATCAAGCGGACGCTGGAGGAACGCGGATACAAGGTCATCGAGGCCGCGAACGGGCATGAGGCGTTGCAGCTCAGTGAGGAGTTGGCAGAACGGATTGACTGTCTGGTGACGGACGTCGTGATGCCGAAGATGAGCGGGTTCAAACTTTCTCAGGAGATTCAAAAGAGCCGGCCTGGGATCAAGGTGCTTTACGTCTCCGGATACGCCTATACAGGACGTCACGAAGGCTCCCGTGTTTCACCTGATACGTTCCTTGCCAAACCCTTCAGTCCCGAGATGCTCGCCCTAAAGCTTCACCGTATTCTCAATGATCCGGCGAAAGTGATGAATCATTCCTGAGTGCGGACCCAGCGTTTCGCCTTCATTTCGAAACGGGGCAGCGTCCCCGCTTCCACACGCTTCACCGGCACGCGCAGCGAAAGCTGGTTCTGGAGGAGCTGAGTCAGTCGCCCCGGGGTCCTCTCCGCGTCGTCGGCCTCAATAAGAATTTCAATTTCCACCAATGCACGGTGAGCCAGCACGCGCACCTGATATTCGTCGACTCCCCCGCATTCGCGGACAATCTGATCGATCGCGCTCGGGTAGACATTCACCCCACGGACGGTGATCATGTCGTCGACCCTTCCCAGTATCCCGCCGTCGAGACAAAGATCCACGATGCCGTCAGGGTTCTCGCCGGCGGGCAACGCCTTCACCACATCGCCCGTTCGATAGCGGATCAGGGGGGAACCCGTGCGGCACAATGTGGTCAAAACCAGTTCGCCATCCATTCCTGGTGCGACCGGTTCGTCGGTGGCTGGATCCACAATTTCCGGCAGATAAGAGGTTTCGATTACGCGCAAGACGCCGGGCTGGGAAAAGCATTCGTGGGTGACCGGCCCCACCTCCGTCATGCCATGGTGATCGAATACGCGCGCTCCGTTCCAAGATTCGGAAATGGCCTGCCGTGTCCCGGGCAGACTTCCGCCGGGTTCACCGGCGACGATGATGAGCCGCACGGCAGACTTGGAAAGATCGACGCGTTCGTCGCGGGCCACCTCGGCGAGTCGCATCGCGTACGTCGGTGTGCAGCAAATGACCGTCGCCTGATTGGCGAGGATGGAATGAAGTCGCGCGGCAGTGCTGAGACCACCGCCGGGCAGACAGAGACAGCCCAGTTTCAACGCGGATTCAAACGCTGTCCAGAATCCGAGAAACGGTCCGAACGAAAACGCGAAAAAAATCCGGTCCGTCGGCCCCACCCGGGCGGCCCGATACACTTCGATCCAGCTCTCCAGTAAACCGGCCCAGGACTCGTTCGTGTCCAGCCACCGCATCGGCTGCCCAGTGCTGCCGCTTGTCTGGTGGCAGCGGGTGTAACGTTCCACGTGGAACGCCAGATTGCTGCCGTAGGGCTGGTGTTGCGCGTGATCCTCGGCCAGTTCTACCTTGGTCGTGAACGGCACTTGATCTCGGAATTCGTCCAGGCTCGTTGGTAGATAGTCCTCCCCGAGTGAAGCCAGTTTGCCGCGATAAAAATTGTTCGACTGCAACGTCACTCCGAGCAGATCGCGGAGTCGGGCCAGTTGATGGGCCTCGAGCGCTTGGCGATCAGGGAATAGACCGGACATCGGGAAGTGTTACTTGCCCGGCGTATGGGCCACGGTAGCTGGCTTGGCGTGACCGGCGGTGTTCGTGGGCGCGAACTTGGCGACCAGAAATGCTCCCGTTGCGGCGAGCAGGCATCCGAGGATGAACGGCAGCGGCAGCGAACGGAAACCGCCCTCCGGCGGGTGCAGAAGCATGGCTGTGATCGTGTTGATGATCGGCGCGCCGGCGAAGACGATCGGCATCACCGCAGCCGCTGCGGCACCTTTATAAATTGGGGCGGCGGCACCCAGCGCCAGGATCAGCGTGAACGCGCCGAGCGCGCCGGCGGCACCGGCGATGAAGCTCCATTTGATGCCCTGCGCGGTGAAGCTCCAGTCAGAACCCTTTAACTTGATCAGCGCGGCAGAAACGACGCCGATGATGGCGTACGCGATGCACACGAAGAGGAAGGCCTTGAGTCCCGCATGCGGAGTTTCCGCGCCCATCGGCATGAGGCCGCGACCTTTGTGAAGGATCACGCCGTAAACGCCCCAGGCGACAACGGTCATCAACGCGTAGTAAAGCCAGGCCATGCCCGGCGAAGAAGAATTGGCTGCCATAGTGGGACGGGACTCTAGCGACGCCCCCGCGCGACAGCAAATGGATAATACGCAGGCGTAGGAATAATCCGTTTCTGCTGAAATAGCGCCCGGACCGTATCAACTCGCGGACGGGCTCCGGTCTGACTGCCCGTTCTTCCGCACCGTCGGGGAGCTGCGCGTTCATTTCGCGTGTCCGGGCGGTTTCCCGACGATTTCTTCAGGTGCCTAAACGTGTCCCCTTCAGGCGGTTGAAACTCGCGGTTTTCATTGTTCGCATTTGCCGGGTATAAACTCCCGACACAAAGTGGAGTACCGGGTGGGGTTGGCGTTGGAGACCTTGCGGGTAAAACGCTTCAAATCATTCAAAACGAGAAAATACGAGGAAAAACCAATGAGCGTAATAAAAAAAATTATGGGTTTCGTAAATCGGGTGCCGGTCGTTGCGGCGTTTGGATTTATCACTGTCTTCGCTTCGACGCCGACTGCCGCCGTGGAGTTCGATCTGCGCGACACGGGCAATGTTTCGGAAATCGAGGCTGGCGTCATTACCCGTGGAGGAATCACCGCGACCCTCACCGCAATCGTCGGAGGAAACACTGGTGTCTTGAATCAAACAACGTCCGGTTTTGGGATCAACGCAACTGGCACCGGCGACGAAAGTTCACGCTTGGACGGTGATGAAGGTGCAGAATCGGTATCGATCACTTTCGATGTGAATGTTTTGTGGACCGGACTCGGTTTGTCGCTTTTCAGCTCAGGCGAAGGTGCCAGTATTTCCCTCCCGCTGGCGCTGAGCACCGCACTCGCAGACACGAGTTCTGCAAGTGATGTCTATACATTTGCCTCGGACAACGTCGTGCTTGCTGGCGAAATGGTTGTCGTATCCTGGGTATCCGGAAACGGCTTCAGCTTTGATTCGTTCGATGTGGAACTATACGAGAGGCAGTCAGGTTCGAATGGAGTTCCCGATGGCGGGGTCTCAGCTGCGATGCTCGCGGTCGGGGTTGGTATGGTCTCCATCTACCGGAGACGTTCCCGTCCGGACCGGGCTTGAACTCGGAGGCCATTGTCAAATGGGGCGCGCACGACTTCTGTCGCGCCGCTCACCCAAATCGTCCGGGTGTTGTGAATTCAGCTCCGAGATTACCGTGAGTATGCGTCGATGAGCGGTAGAGATCCGAGTTCGATCAGTGTTTCATCTGTGGCTAAGATCGAGTTCCCCCAAATCCGCTGAGTGTTTAGAAAACGCGCCGTAATCATGGGAAATCGAGCTGCCGGGTTATTCGGTCGTTCCCGGAAAAAGGCATTGCCTTCGCAGATCGGGTGTTTCACATTGCCCGCCCAACCGCCGGAGAGGTGGCTGAGTGGTCGAAGGCACACGCCTGGAAAGCGTGCGTACTCGAAAGGGTACCGGGGGTTCGAATCCCTCCCTCTCCGCCATTTTAATGCTTGAGCGTCACGTTCCGTGACGCTCTTTTTTTGTCACACCCGCGGGTTGCGTTTTCGGGAATGGGAAATCAATTTCTGCTTTTATTTCGCCCCCCCTTCCCGTTTAGTCACCGCCTGTTTTCAAATTTGAACCTATGAAAATCGTTCTCGCATATTCCGGCGGCCTCGACACTTCGGTCCTGATGTCCTGGATCAAGGAAACCTACAACGCCGAGATGATCGGCTTCTGCGCCAACATCGGGCAGGAGGAGGAACTCAAGGGGCTCGACAAGAAGGCCCGCAAGACCGGCGCGTCGAAGATGTTCATCGACGATTTGCAGGAGGAGTTCGCCCGTGATTTCATTTATCCGATGATGCGCGCGAGCGCGATTTATGAGGGTCAGTATTTTCTGGGCACGTCCATCGCCCGTCCGCTGATCGCAAAGCGAATGATTGAGATCGCCGTAAAGGAAGGCGCGAAAGCGATCGCTCATGGCGCGACGGGAAAAGGCAACGACCAGGTGCGGTTCGAACTCACCTGTGCCGCACTGGCTCCGCAGCTGGAAATCATCGCCCCGTGGCGGGATGAGCGCTTTCGCACCCAGTTTCCCGGTCGGCAGGAGATGATTGATTATTGCGCGGACCGGAAGATTCCCGTGCAAGCGTCGGCGAAGAAGCCTTATTCCATGGATCGAAACCTCCTGCACATTTCTTATGAGGCGGGTATTTTAGAAGATCCTTGGTTTGACGCGTCGCATATTTCCAATCGCGATAAATTCACCACGTTGTCGGTTCTACCGGAAGACGCACCGGACAAGTCCCAGTACGTCGAACTCGAATTTTTGAACGGCGATTGCGTGGCGGTGAACGGTAAGGAAATGACGCCGCTCCAGGTCATGAAAAACCTGAACAAGATCGGCGGCAAACACGGCGTCGGCCGGGTCGACATGGTGGAGAACCGGTTCGTTGGAATGAAGAGCCGCGGCGTGTACGAAACACCGGGCGGCGCGATTCTGGCATTTGCGCATCGCCAGATGGAATCGCTCACGATGGACCGCGAAGTCATGCATCTTCGGGATTCGTTGATTCCGCGTTATGCCGAGCTGGTTTACTACGGGTTCTGGTTTGCGCCGGAGCGTTTGGCATTGCAGGCACTGGTTGAAGAGAGCCAGAGAAACGTCACCGGCACGGTCCGAGTGAAACTTTACAAGGGCTCAATCATCGCGTCCGGCCGGAAGAGCAAGGTCAGTCTCTACAATCCTCAGATCGCGACGATGGAGGCCGACCCGACGAAGGCCTACAATCAGGATGACGCCACCGGATTCATCCGATTGAACGGTTTGCGACTGCGCGTGAATGCAGCGGTGAACGGCGCCAAAAGCGTCGAGAGCATCAAGTAATCGTTGAAGCATTTCGCATGGCCGCAGTGACATGCTGCGGCCATTTTTGTTTTCGGCATCCCCTAAAAAACGTGACTAACAACAGACCAACGGGCACAGTCTCGAATCTCAATTGATCATGAAAAACCACAAGCCGGTTTCGCGCAGCGGGCGTTTTGCGGACGGCCCGTCCGAGGACGTCGCGCAGTATACCGAATCCATCTCGTTCGATCGTCGTCTCTGGCGGCAGGACATTATGGGCTCGATGGCCCATGCCCGCATGTTGCAGAAAATCGGCATTCTCTCCGGCGACGAATGTGAGGGCATTCTGGGCGGACTCGAAGCGATCGGCCAGGAGATCGCCGATGGAAAGTTCGAGTGGAAATCTGAGCTGGAAGACGTCCACATGAACATCGAGGCGGAGTTGACCCGCCGCGTGCCCGCCGGGGCGAAACTTCACACGGGACGTTCGCGCAACGACCAGGTCGCCCTCGACATGCGGTTGTGGCTGCGGGACGAAATTGTTGATCTGGCAGAAGAGATCCAAGACTTGCAGCGGGCTTTGGTTGAGGTTGGGATGACGAATCAGGACGTGCTGATCCCCGGCTACACCCATCTTCAACGGGCGCAGCCGGTTTACTTCGCGCATCATCTTTTGGCGTATGTCGAGATGCTTGAGCGGGATTTCGATCGGTTGATCGATTGTCTGGACCGGGTGAATATATGTCCGCTCGGCAGCGGTGCGATCGCGGGGACAACGCTGCCGCTGGATCGCGAATTTGTTGCCCGAGATCTGGGATTCGTCGACGGCGACGGCAAGCCGCGGATGACGCAGAACTCGATGGACGCCGTGAGCGACCGCGATTTCATGATTGAGTTTTGCAGCGTCACGGCGATAATAGCGGTACACATTTCGCGGTTGTCCGAGGACATTATCCTTTGGGCGAGTACCGAATTCTCCTTCATCCAGATTGCCGATGCCTACACCACCGGATCATCGATGATGCCGCAGAAGAAGAATCCCGACATCGCGGAAATCGCGCGTGGCAAGACAGGTCGGATGGTTGGTAACCTTATGTCGCTGTTGATACTGCTGAAAGGCCTGCCGATGACGTATAATCGCGATCTTCAGGAGGACAAAGAGCGCGTGTTTGACAGCGCGGACACGGTCCGAGCCACCGTCCGGATCATGGCTGCGATGATTCGACACACCACAGTGAACAGCAATCAGTGCGCGGATGCCGCCAGCGATCCGCTCCTGCTGGCAACGGATCTGGCCGACTATCTCGTGACCAAGGGCATGCCGTTTCGCCAGGCCCATCATGTTGTTGGGGAGGTGGTGGCGCTGTCCGAGTCCTCGGGGAAGCGGTTGAACGAACTGTCGTTGAAGGAGTTCAAATCAGTTTATCCAAAGTTTCAAAAGGACGTTCTTGAAATGTTCCACTTGAAAAGTGCGATGGAGAGGCGCAAGATATTAGGAAGTCCGGGAAGTAAAGAAGTATCAAAACAGTTGCGGTCCTGGAAAAAGCAACTTGGGAAATGAAACTATGGCCGATGGGGAATCAAATTCTACGCCCCTGAAATACCACCTGAAAGGTCAGGCGCAGGATGGGTCATTGCCCGGAGCGCCGAAGGCGAAGGGCTCGCTGGGGAAGAGCCTTTTCAAGAAACAGCCCGTCTCCGCCAAAGCCGCCGGAAAACTTAACCCGCTTCTGAAGACCGTCAGCCGGTCGTTTTATCTGACCCTTCGCGTGCTGCCAGGGGAAATCCGGCCGCAGATTGGTTTGGCTTATCTGCTGGCGCGCGCCACGGATACGATCGCAGATACCGAGATCATTTCCTGGCAGGAGCGCCTGATCACGCTGCGAACGTTGCGGGATCGAATTCTGGGTACCCACGGGTTGCCACTGGAATTTGAGGAATTGGCCAGTCATCAGGCCGATCCCGGGGAATACCAGTTGTTGATGCGCATCGAGGAGGCAATTGAAGTGCTGGGTTCGCTGTCGGAGCGCGACCGGGAGAGGGTTCGCGAAGTGATCAAGACGATTGTGAGCGGGCAGGAAATAGACTTGGAACGGTTCGGTCCGGCGACAAGCGACAAGGTGATTGCGCTTCATACCCATTCTGGACTCGAAGATTACACGTATCGCGTGGCCGGTTGCGTCGGTGTATTCTGGACGCGGATGATTCAGGCGCATCTGTTTCATCTCGCGCCGATGTACGAATCACTTCTGTTGAAGAACGGAGTCTGGTTTGGCCAGGGACTGCAGCTCGTCAACATTCTCCGCGATCTGCCAAGGGATCTGCAGAACGGGCGTTGTTATTTTCCCGAGGACAAACTGGCGGAGGTGGGGCTGCGTCCGCAGGACCTCCTTGATCCCGCCAACGAAGAACGGTTTCGACCCATCTTTGATGCGTATCTCGACTTCGCGGAAGCGCGCCTGACAGCCGGTTGGGAGTACACCAATGCGCTCCCCAAAAAATTCAAACGGCTTCGTCTCGCGTGTGCCTGGCCTATTTTAATCGGTCGCAAAACGTTGGACCTGCTCCGGGTGAATCCGATTTTGGATCCTGCTGTGCGAGTGAAAATTCCCAAATCCGAGGTCTATAACGTGATCCTGTTTTCGACCCTCAGCCACTCGATCCCGGCGGCGTGGAACCGCCTCTATAAACCCTCCGCGCCGAGCGAGTGATTTCGGTCGTAATTGCTGTTGCCTGCCCCGGTCTTTTAGTTTATCAAGCGCCTTATGCGATTCCCAAAGACGTTGACTTGTTGTTGTTTGTTGGCCGTAAGCGCCGCGACTCTGGTGCATTCTCAGGATAGTTCGGACGCACAGCAGAAGGCCTTGGAAGCGCTCCGTCAATATACTGCGGAGAAGGAGGGTAAATCATCCAAGCCACTGACAACCAAGCCGGTTCAGAAATCCAATGACGCTGCCGCGACCAAGGAATTGGAGCAGAAGGCCCGCGAAGCTGCGAAGCCGAAACAAGCCCAGCCCGCAGTAGCTGCGCCCGTTGCCGCACCGGTGGTTACCAAAACCGTTACTACGCCGGCCGCCGCCTCTCCGGTTGCTGAAACCGAGCAGGAACGCAAAGCCCGCGAAGCCCTCGATACGCTTCGCCGTACAGCCGCTGAACCGAAGGCGCAGGCTATGACGTCGACGCCCCCCGCTGAACAGCATGACAACGCTGAAGCTGCTGCCCGCGCGGCGCTTGAAGCCAGTTACGCGGCGGTCCCGACCGGGAACACGATTTCGCCTGATCTAGAGAACAAGGCCCGAACATCTCTTGATGCTTTGGCGGTACAAAAACCCACGCCAACCGCGAGTAATGTCGCAGCTCCATCGACTCCGGTTCCTTCAGCTCAGGTCGCCGTCGTCTCGAAGCCGAAACCGCAGACGCATAAGGAAAAGCTGAACCGCCTGCTCGAACTGTACATGGGCAACGCCATCACAGCCCGGCAATACCATGACCAGCGGGCGGCCCTGATCGCCAGTAATTGATTCAGATATTCAAATCTCACCGACCGTCGGCCAATCCAGCCGGCGGTTTTTCTTTTGTCGATTTTTCTTTTACCCGTTGACCGTAAATCCCCCTCTGGCATAAGAACCGCCCATGCACGATTTTAAATACGTCGGGAACCGTCTGTATTGCGAAAGTGTCCCTGTCGACACGCTCGTCAAGAAGTACGGCTCGCCCCTCTTCATCTATTCGCAGCACACGCTGAGCGATCATTTTCAGAAGCTCGACGACGCCCTCAGCCCGATCGACCATTTAATTTTTTACGCGATCAAGGCCAACTCAAACCTCGCGGTTTTGAAGACAGTTGCCGGCTTGGGAGCTGGGTTCGATGTCGTGAGCGAAGGCGAGCTTCGCCGGGTGATCGCCGCTGGTGGCGACCCCGCGAAGTGTGTCTTCGCCGGCGTCGGCAAGACGGATCAGGAGATTCGATACGCGCTGCGACAGGGGATTTATTCGTTCAACGTGGAAAGCGAGCCGGAGCTACTGCGCATCGACCGCATCGCGCGCAGCCTGAAGAAGAAGGCGCCGATCGCCGTGCGCGTGAATCCGAACGTGGACGCAGGCACGCACGCGAAGATTACGACCGGCACTTACGCCGACAAATTTGGCATTGCATTCGAGCAGATCGAGGGGCTTTACGCGCGTGCAACGAAGCTAAAGAACATCCGGCTGCACGGTCTTCAGATGCACATCGGATCACAGCTGACGAATGTAAAACCGTTCGAGAAGGCCATCACGAAGATGCTGCCCTTGGTCGCCAAAATGAAAGAAGCTCACGACCTGAAATTCTTCAGCATCGGCGGAGGTCTGGGCATCATGTATCAGCAGGCGCTCGCCAGCGGTTCAGCCGCGTGGTGGAAGAAGCCGGAAGCGAAGGGAATTCTGACGCCGGCAAGTTACGCTGCAACAGTGCTGCCGCTGTTAAGCCAGCTGAAGGGCCTCAAAATCCTGCTTGAACCCGGCCGGTTCATTGCGGGCAACGCTGGTATTCTCGTGACGCGGGTGGAGTATGTGAAGCGCACGGGGAAAAAGAATTTCGTGATCGTTGACGCGGCGATGAATGATCTGATCCGGCCGGCGTTTTACGATTCGTTCCACGAGATTGTTCCGCTAAACAAAAAGGGTGGGAAACATATCCCGTCGGACGTGGTGGGTCCGATCTGTGAGTCGGGCGATTATTTCTGCAAGGATCGTTCGCTGCCGAAGGTCGACGAGGGCGACTGTCTCGCGCTGCTCAGTGCCGGAGCTTACGGCTTCGCCATGTCCTCCAATTACAACACCCGACCGATGGCGGCTGAAGTGTTGGTGAACGGCAGCAAGTCCGCGCTCGTTCGCAGGCGTCAAACCCATGAAGAACTTTGGGCGGGCGAGTCCGTTCCGAAATGGTTGAAATAACAGGCCGCGTATGAAAGCCGTCATCCTTGCCGCCGGAAAGGGAACTCGCATGCGCGAGCTGACCGAGGAATGTCCGAAGCCCATGTTGAAGGTGCAGGGCAGGCCCATTCTCGAGCACATCATCGATGGGATCAAAGCCGCCGGGATCGCCGAGATCTTCATCGTGACCGGCTGGCGGGCCGACGTGGTGGAGAACCATTTCAAAGACGGCCACGGGTTCGGTGTGAAGATCCAGTATGGCCGTCAGGTGGTTCAAGATGGAACCGGCAAAGCACCTGAACTGGCGAAGGCGTTTGTCGGCGGTGCCGATTTTCTTTTGACTTATGGCGACATCCTGGTGAAGCCGGAAACCTACGCCGCCATGCTGACCAGATTCGCAGAGGATCAGTTTGCCGGAATGGTCACCGTAACCGGCAGTCAGGATGTGACGAAGGGCGGACTGATGTTTTTTGACGAACAGTTCTGCCTCAAACGACTCGTCGAAAAACCGAGTCGGCAGCAGGTCGATGATCTGACTGCTGAAGGCTGGATCAAGCTTGACCAACCTGTCTGGTACAACGCCGGTATCTACATCTTCAAGCCGCTCGTTTTCGAATTTACCGCCCGCCTGGAAAAATCACCGCGCGGCGAGTACGAACTGACCGATGCGCTGACGGCCTTGGTGGAAAGTGGAAACCGGCTCGCCGGGCTCGAGATCGCCGGCCGGTGGGTGGACGTGCGCGACCCGGAAGTCCTCGCAGGGCTCGAAGAATAGTTGCCTGGTTGCCTTCAAGAAATCGGCCCCCGGGGGGGTGAGGTCCGTTCTCGAGCGGAAGCGGATCATTCAATTGGTAAACATGAAATCGGCCAGTCCTCTCACCTTGATTCACGTTGATTCTTGTTTATTGAGTGCATTGAATTCGCGAAATTATTTGTCGTAAAACTTTACAAGTTAACTATTTACGGCTTTTGGACTGGTTCAAGCATTGCAATGGAATAGCCTTCATCTTGAGGCAGTTACATCGGCTCTGCCCCGCCCCGCGTGCGGTTGCTCATTCTCGGCATTCCGGGTGCATCTGGTGGAGTTGTAATCGCGTGCTGGAATATGTTCAGACAGATCTGGCAGCAGCGCTTCGATACGAATTGAAATAACAAAAGGCCGCCTATGAAAAAAATCATGGTTGTTCTTGCTCTCGCCTCCGTCGCGAGTGTCGCGCATGCAACCACATTCACGTTCTACCCCGATGACAATTCGGGTAGCAACAGGAGGGACATGTTCGATCTGGATCACCACTACGCATATACGTGGGGTGTCAAGTTTGATATCCCGACTGGCGAGGTAATCACCGGAGCCAGTCTTGAAATCGCCAAGATCTGGGATTGGAAACGAGAAGACGACATGCTGTTTCTGTGACTAATTAATGATCCTTGGGCTTCCAATACCCGATTGGTACGCACCATCGCGGACAATACCGCCGACAATGTGATTCTGGATTATTTTGATGGCCAGGGGGTTCAGTTGACCACGTGGACCGACCCAAAGGGCGGATCGAACGGCGCCTATGCGATCGACTTCCGATACGACTTCAATGCGGCGCAAATCGCGGCCATGACCAGCTATATTAATGACGGTCGCCCGGTTGATGTTACAAACACCAACTCGAAAAAATACTACGGCGATTTCGGAATCGCATTTGATCCCGACTGCCACTACTTCAATGACGGCGTCACCCTGACGATCACTACCGGACGCCGGAACGTCCCCGATGGGGGATCTACCGCCGTTCTTGCCGGTGTAGGGCTCCTCTCGATGGCGGCGCTACGGCGCAAGCTGACCTGACAGAGATTAGACCTTTGGCAAAGTGAAAAGGCGCAGGGAAACCTCTGCGCCTTTTTGCGTGATGAGCAACCGGATATTTAATCTGAAAAGGGAACGTTGCTTGGTCCGCCCGAGCGAGCGGAAACCATTTCCAGCCGGTTAATCCTTCGTGATCGCCAGCAGTCGATCCCTGACATCGCTCGCGGCCAGGTCACGGTCTTCAAGCTCGCGCGAGAGCCTTGTCAACTCGTTGCAATAAATATCACAACGGCTGAAGGGCAGGGGGATCTGAAATCTGTCCCAAGACGTGAGGGTGATTTTTCGCGACAACGAGTACGAAATCGACAGGATCGGAAATCCCGTCATCTGTGCGAGTGAAATGATGCCGGGCTGCACGGTGTACTTCGGGCCGCGCGGCCCGTCCGGAGTCACTGCAAGGTCGTAACCTTTCCTTCCCCACTTCACCATTTCGATCATGGCGTGGACGCCCCGTCGACTGCTGGAACCACGCACTGGTTGAGCCCCAAAGCGCTCGAGAATGCCGGCGACGATTGCCCCGTCCTTGCTTGCGCTTGAGATGGCCGCCATTTTCGCGGACTTATTTTTTGAACGTCGGAACCGGTGCCAGATCGGAAGCGCCAAAGCGAGCCGATTGTGCCAGGTGCAGAAGATCACCGGGAATCCGACAATCTGGTCGGCGACGTTCCCGGGATCGTGGATGCGCCAGCGCAGGGTGTGGCTGATAAGGCGAATGATGACGTAACTCAGGCGGGTCAGCCAGAGCCGTTTGCCGCTCAGTTGATACGGCGCGCGCGACCGGGTGTTTGAAGTTTGATCGGTCGCTTCCACTACTTCCCCTTTTTCAGGCAGGCGCGCACCAGATCTTCTACGGTAGCTTTGGCTCCAAGCATCGCCTGCGCGGCTCGGACAGAATCGTGCGCATCGTTCTGTTTGAAGCCAAGCGCCAGCAGCGCCAGCACGGTGTCGTTGATCAACTGGTCGGAGTCGGAAAGGCGCCGACGATCGCTGCCGGCCTCCATCGCGCCGGCCTTCCCGACTTTGTCGCGCAACTCGACGACGATTCGCTCGGCCGTTTTTTTACCGACTCCGTTAATTTGTGAGAGCGCCTTCACGTCACCATTGGCCACGGCACTCCGGAACGCGGTCGGATTCATGCCGCTCAGGACGTTCATCGCGATCTTGGGTCCGATGCCGGAGACCGAATGAATCAGCATCCGGAAAAGCTCGCGCTCGGTCGCGGTCATGAATCCGTAGAGAATGTGGGCGTCCTCCCGCACTGCCAGGTGGGTGAGGATGTGAACCTCCCTGCCGGGCTCGGGCAGTCGGTCAAATGAAGACACCGGGATCAACAACTCATAGCCGACGCCGTGAACATCCACGGTGATCTGCGTGGGGAGTGCGTCCACAAGGATGCCTTTCAAAAATGAAATCATGAGCAGGCGGAGATTAGCGACGGGTATGGGCGACAGCCAGCATTCAAATGCGTTTGGGGGCGGACAGCGCGTATCGGGTCTGCGTCTGCACGAACGCCAGCGCGAGCGCGAGCGCATCGGCGGCGTCGTGATCCGGTTGTTCGGCGAGCGCCAGCTGGCGTTGCACCATTTTTGCGACCGCGTCCTTCTGCGCGCCGCCGTGGCCGACGATCGCCTGTTTCACCTTGCGCGGCGCCAGTTCATAAATCTCCAGACCCGCCTCCGCGATGACCGCCATCGCCGCGCCGCGAGCCTGGCCCATGATCAACGCCGTCTGAATGTTCTGTGCGAAAAACAGGCCTTCAATCACGCAGATGGTCGGCGTGTATTTCTTGATCACCGCGCGAATGGTCGCCGCAATCGTCGCCAGGCAACGCGATTGGGCCCAGCTCGCCGGACAACGAATGGTCCCGTGCTCCAACGAACTCGGGGTGGAATTATTCATGGCCAGAACGCCGAATCCCGTCCCGCGCAGCGATGGATCCACTCCCAGCAATACGCCGTTTTTCAACGCGTTCCCGGAACTGCTCACCGCCCCGGACGCGGCTTTTGCGCGCCTTCCTTTGAGACGGTCTTCAATGGCGGCAAGTTGTTGTCTGGAAATGCCCATTCAGGATTTGATCCGGCGGATTAAAGCGGACGTGACGTTCACTGGCAATTCATTGTCGACCCATCCGCTCAGAAAGGCGGAAGTTCGACTCCGATCTGTTCAAAGATTCCTCGTGGCGCTCCGCCGGGAACGGGGTCGGGACGGATCTCGTGGAGGCCTTCTTCATCGACGCTGTAGTAAAAATGGTGTGGAGGAATGACGACCGAACGACCGGTGGCATCGACGCCGGGAAAACCGGAGAACTGGATCCGACCGGTGTGCGTGCCGCCCTGTCGCCACAGCACACCGAACATGCCGTCCTCGCGTTGGAACGGCGGATTGTTGTCGTAGCTCCAGTCCGGAAACGCGCGGTAAAGAGCGTCGAGAAAACTGAGGATGTTGTTGTGACCCATCGTGCGAACCGGAGTAACAAAGCGGATGTCGGGAGCGAAGCTCGCCCCGATCAACATAATGTCGTGGGTTCGCAGCCCGGTCATGTAAAGTTCCAGTGAAGGAGGGATGTTCATGGTAAAAGTTCTTTGATGGTCCAAGGTGTGTCACGCTCCTTGACGGTGGCCCGGGCATTCTTCTCGGCGGTTTCCGAAACGTCGCCGGCATATCGGTTGGCGACTCCAAATCAGTCCGCCGTCACCCATTCCCAGGCTTCGTATTCCTGGTTCTTGTGGAATGTCTTGATCGCAACACGCGTGATTGGGTCGGCTATTTTTGAAAACCATTCGACCCAATTTTGATCGGCCACCAGGGCGATGCGTTTCATGTGTTTCATGCTGCTCAACCCGAACTTCAAATCCTCCCACATCGCGCCCATTTCCACGCCGTTCAGGTTTTTGAGTTCGACCAGATAGGACACCGGTGCGCCCTCGGCGATCTGGGCCTTCATCTTCTCCAGCAGCTTCTGATAGCCGTCCCGCGTGACCTTGCCGTCGATCTCGATCCACATGACGGGTTTGTCCTCGATCTGCGAAAAACGAATGCTCGCGGAGGGCGTCTCGGCGACGTCTTCACCGGACAGCCACTGGATTGCGTCGTTACGTTGATCGGATGAGAAACGGCGCATCTCGGCGCTCACAAAGTGCTTCGCGAACGCGGGGAGCTCCTTGAGGAAGTCGCTGTCGGTCACGACGCAGAGTCGCTTGATCTTGCTCTGGTGATCCCGGATGAATTTGAAATGCGAGGCAGCTCCGGCAAAATCCTTCCACCCCGGAAACTTCGGGACATCGAGCACCAACCCGTTCAGCTTCCCAGCTTTCAAGATGTAGGGATCAACCTGTTTCGCGAGCATGTCAAAATCCTCTTTCGTCAACGGACCATTCGGTTGAATGATGAGAATCCCTTCTTCTTCGAGTAGTTGGTGTTTGATCATGAGATGAGCTGAGTTTGCGATGAAACACCCCATCGGGGCACGATTTTTTTGGCAATGCCGGACGTTCTGCGTTTGACGTAACGGCTGCGACTGGAGACCGGTGGCGGCTCTTCGTCCATCACGCCGGTTCAATACCCAGGATGCGCGAGATCTGGTCGACTGACGCAGTGCCGGTCGTGCCGAGTTGGTGAACCACGATGCTCGCGGCCGCGTTGGCGAGCGTGATGGATTCTTCGATGTTCGCATTCGCGGCGAGTGCAGCGGCCAGATTGGCGGTGACAGAATCTCCCGCTCCCACGATGTCGATTTCTCCATTCACGGGAAGTGCTTCCTGATGGCTGGTTCTGCCGTTGGCGGTCGCTCCCAGAATGCCTCGTTCCGCCATGGTCACGAACACGGGCCGGTCGTTCTTCCTCGCGAGGTCGACGGCCTGGCGTTCGATGGTTTGAAGTCGCGCGGATGGTTTTGTGCCGGAAAGAATCCCCAGCTCGGCGCTGTTCATCTTGAAGAGAATCGGCGGGAAATCCCGCAGGCCCCTCCGGCTGTCGCCGATGATCAACGGCTTGTTCCTTTTTTTAGCGATCTGGCCGACGGCCTCGAGGAGCATCGGCGTAACAACCCCCGTTTGCGCGATGTCGACCTGGTCCATGATGATGATCGCGTCGACGTGTTCGGCGACTGTCATTAATGCACGGACAAGTCGTTTTTGAACGGCGGTCGGAGTGGGTTGCCAGTTTTTGGAGTCGAGCCGGTTTAGTTCGCGCGGCGGCCGGTTGGATTCCAACACGAGCGGCTTGCAGTAGGTGAACGTGCGGCGGTCTTTTGTCTGCAGGAAATGTTGCGTGTCGACGCCGGCGAGTAAGCGCAGGGCGCGAAGCAGTTCGTATCCCTCGCCGTCCTCGCCGCAGAACCCGATGGGAAAGATCGTGCCGATACCGAGTGTGGTGAGGTTGTTGACGATCGTTCCGGCCGAACCGGCCTGGCTGCGAACGTTAGTGACGTTGTGAACTGCGAGCCCGGTTTCGATCGAAATTTCGGCGAGCTCCGGATCGATTTCCAGATAGCGGTCCAGCGAATAATCGCCCACGATGGCGATGCTCATTTCCGGATATCGACCGGTGATGGACTTGAATCGTCGCGGAGTCATGACTGAACGAGTTGATGATGGAGATGATGGACGAATGCCAGGTTGTCGGACTGCGCGTAATACATTTCGCCGCCCATCCGCGAGTAGCTTTTGCAGAACCTCAGATAGTAGGCCGGATTGGTCTTGGGAGGTTCGCCTTTCGTCCAATCCCAGTTGCCGCCGTCCTGCAAATCCACGACAAAAATGGAATGGCCACTGACGACGGACCTGTTTTGTTGCAGTCGGATGTTGTTCACGCAGCTCAGGCTTTTCTCGAATACCTGCGGTCCCATGATTGCCGAACCGACGGACAGCACCACGCCGTTGTCGAGTTGATCCACCGAGCCGCCGAAGATCCGAAAGTCCGTTTCCGCCGCGCGGCCGATGGCGGCACCGTTGAACATCGGATGATTGGAAATGATGTCGTAACCAATCCCCGGGTGGACGGTCATAGGAACTTTATGCCGGAACGCGCTCGCGAGAATCGACGCCTGCTTCCATCGATGAACCACTGCGTGCCGACCAGAAACCAGTTTGTGGAGCAATATTGACCGAAGCAGATCAGCGCGGGCGGGGGTAAACGGGTTCACGGGGTCGCCTGCAATCTGGTTGCACAGCGTTTCCACTTCCGGCAGGTCGGTCCCGTCCTCTTCGATGAACCGGCCGAGTGCTTCGCCGTAGCCCTCGTCGCGAAGTCCACCGGCGAGCAGCGCCAGATGGATGTTTCGGCCAGTTTCGTCCCACGCGCCGAACGTGCCGGTCACGACGTTTTGCTCGACGCTTTCGGTTGAGCGCCCGAGCCAGGCGTACTCCCAGTCGTGTATGGTTCCCGCGCCGTTGGTGGCGACGTGCGTAATCCAACCCCGGGACATGAGCTGGTCCAAAATCAGCGCCGCACCATTGCGAAGGAGGTGTGCACCGTAGATCAACATGACGGCGGCATCCCGCTCGCGGGCGCTTCGGATTCGCTCCACACATGTGGCCAGCAATACCTTGTTTGCGTCAGTGACCGGTGAGGGAACCGATGGAGGGTCGACGAGAACATCTTCAATCCGCGTCAGGCTCCGGCGCTGTTCCAGCGGAAAAACTCTCAACGAATCGTGGGTAATGGCTTTGAATGAGCTCACAATATGGGTCGGGCGCGCATTCTATGGGTGATGCCGGAGCAGTTCAATGGGATTGGTTCATGGTCGGAAATTTTTTGATTTTACGCCCATGAAGGTCCAGTGATTGCTTGCATTAAGGATTGAGAAACCGATATTTAAGGTCAAACCTCAGTGCCGCTGCTATGGATTCCAACAACATGTCTGAATTAGTTTCAACACAACCCGCCGTCGACAGTGACGAAAGGAATAAACAAGCCCGCTCGCTTCGCAACTGGCTGGGAGTCGCTGCTGCGGCAGTGAGTTGCCTGATCTTGACTGCGTGCGCGTCTGGTCCCGAAAAAGCAATTGGGTCCGTCGACGGTCCGTATGTGAACACGTCAATTATTCCCGGCGATGTGATTAAGATCTCATTTCCCGGAGCCACCAATCTGAACACCGTCGTCAAGGTTCCGCTGAACGGCGACATCCAGATGCCATTCGGCGAGTCCGTCAACGCCACCGGCAAGACGCCGGACGAGCTTCAGGCTGATCTGCTGGACAAATTTGGGCCGCAGCTCGTGCAGAAGGAAATCGATGTGTCGATTGTGGAGTCCGGTGCGGTGATTTACGTCACCGGTGCGGTGCTCGCCCCGTCACAGGTTCCGATGAGCCGGGCGCTGACGGTCTTGGATGCGATCATGGCGGCGGGCGGTCCTGTGCCGAACAGTGCAAAGCTGAACTCCGTGACGATCATCCGGGACATCGATGGAGCGCATCAAACATTTGTGGTCGACATCGCAGCGGTGATTGCTGGGAAAAACCACGAGCCGTTCTACCTGAGGCCGTTCGACAAGGTCATCGTCCCGCAGCGGCGGTTCAATTTCTGAGCCCGCCCTGTCACCTTACTTCTTTGAAACCGCCTTCGCTATGGAGGCGGTTTTCTTTTTTGGCGCGGCGGGTTTGCGCGGAGCGACACGGGGGGCGTCTTTCCAAAGTCCTTCCAGGTCGTACATCTCCCGGGCATCGGGGGTCATGATGTGGACGATCACATCGAAGAAATCCAGAACCTGCCATTCCGTGTGGTCGGAACCGTCCACCGCAGTAGGAGAAATTCCGAAGCTTTCTTTGAGCTTGTCAGTGACTTCCCGCTTGATCGCCCGCAAATGCGGTTCGCTGGTGCCGGATGCGATGACGAAGAAATCGGTGACCGACGACAGCTCGGCGATGTCGAGGATCATGATATTTTCGGCTTTGCGATTGTCCGCCAGCCAGGCGCACCATTGGGCTAGTTGTTTCGACGTCATTTTCGGCAGCGTGCCCCGGAGCGGGTTAAAGATAAAGTCGATTATTTCGGATGGCCTCCGCCACGGCTTTCGAGACCAGATGATCGATGATCAGGCCGGCTTTGACGCGCTTGCGAATGTCGGATGAGGATACCCCGAGCGGCCAGCCTTGCAAACGCCGGCCGCAGAACGGTTCCTGCAGCGGGGCGACTTCCGCGCCCGGGCGCGGAATGATGGCGAACTGCGTTTGTTTCGCGAGCTCCGTGGCGTCTTTCCAGGCAGGCAGTTTGGCGACATGATCATCGCCGATCAGATAATGGATCTCGGCGTCGGGAAATCGCGCGGCAAACTCACGCAACGTGTCGATGGTATAGGAAACCCCACCACGTTGAATCTCCGTCAGATCGATCTCGTAACGCGGACAGCCCGCCAGCGCGAGCCGGATCAGGCGGACGCGTTCGTTCGCGGAGGTCGGTTTTGAATCCGGCTTGAATGGTGATTGCGCGGCCGGAACAAAAAAAAGCCGGTCCAGCTCCAGCTCCTCCATGGCAGCCTGCGCGACCAGCAGGTGGCCGTAATGAATCGGATCGAACGACCCGCCAAACAAACCGATTCGCTTCAACTTTCGCGGCTCCATCCTAAATCAATTCTTAAGCGTCACGAGTAGGTCCTTGCTCTCGACAGCGCCACCGACGGCGATGGCGATGTTGGTGACGATTCCGTTCTCCGGCGCGTAGATCGTGGTCTGCATTTTCATGGCTTCCAGCGTCATCAATTTGTCGCCCTTGCTGACCTTGCTGCCGGTACTCACCGCGATGGCGGTGACCACTCCGGGGATTGGCGCGCCGACCTGCAGCGGATTGCCGGGGTCAGCCTGCTGGCGAACCTTCGCCGTCGACTGCACCGAAGTGTCCGTGATCCGGGCTTCGCGCTGCTGGCCGTTCAATTCGAACGTGATCGTGCGTTTGCCCTCCTCATCTACGGAGCCGACTTGCAGCAATTTCACGAACAGCGTCTTGCCTTCTTCGATGTCCACTGAGATCTCCTCGCCCGGTTTCAAGCCGTAGAAAAAGGTCGTGGTCGGCAAAGCGGAAAGATCGCCGCTCTCCTTGAGCACCTTCATGTAATCGGCAAACACCTGCGGATACATCAGGTGGCTCAGCAACATGTCGTCGGTCACATCGCATTTGAATTTGCCAGCCAGCTCTTTGCGCAGCACTTCAAAGTTGATCGGCCTGAGTCCGGCTCCAGGTCGTTTGTTCGTCGGCTTCCGATCTCCGAGAACGACCTTCTGAAGCTTGCGCGGCCAGCCGCCCATCGGTTTTCCAAGACCGCCCATCAACATATCGATGACCGATTCCGGGAACGGAGTTGCGCCCGGTTCGAGGTTCAACACGTCGACCGGCTTGATGCCGCGCGTGACAAGGAACATCGTCATGTCGCCGACGACCTTGCTGCTGGGCGTCACCTTTATGATGTCGCCGAACAGCTGGTTGACCTCTGCGTATGTGCGGGCGATCTCCGGCCAATGACTCGCAAGCCCCATGCCCGCCGCCTGTTCCTTCAGGTTGGTGTACTGGCCGCCGGGCATCTCATGCAGATAGACCTCGGCGGTGCCGCTGCGCGGTGCGCTGTCGAATGGAGCGTAGAAATCGCGGACCAGATCCCAGTAATCCGAAAACCGGTTGAGCGCGTCGAGATTCAGTCCGGTATCGCGCGGTTGTTTGTTCAGCGCGGCGACAATGGAATTCAAGTTGGGCTGGCTGGTTGAGCCGGACATGGAGGCGATCGCACAGTCCGCGACATCGACGCCCGCGTCGGCAGCGCTCAAGATCGACGCCGCGTTGATCCCGCTGGTGTCGTGCGTGTGAAAATGAACGGGCAGACCAATTTCAGAGCGCAACGTCTTGACCAGCTTGGTGGCGGCAGCGGGTTTGCACAGGCCGGCCATGTCCTTGATTGCGATGAAGTGCGCGCCCATTTTCTCCAACTCTTTCGCGAGCTGGACGTAGTATTTGAGCGAATACTTGTCGCGCGCGGGATCGGAAATATCGCCGGTGTAGCAGATCGCACCTTCGCAAATCGCGTGCGTGTCCTGCACCGCCTCCATCGCGACCTTCAGATTTGGCAGATAGTTCAGCGAATCGAAGATACGGAAAATATCCATGCCCGCTTCGGCCGAATTTTTAACAAACTTGGCGACCACGTTGTCGGGATAGTTCGAGTAACCGACGGCGTTCGAACCACGGAACAGCATCTGGAAACAAATGTTCGGAATGCGTTCGCGCAGTTGCCGGAGCCGTTGCCAGGGGTCCTCGTGCAGGAACCGCATCGACGTGTCAAACGTCGCGCCGCCCCACATCTCTAGGCTGAACAGACCGGACGCGTGACGCGCCATCGCGCCCGCCGCCGCCAGCATGTCGTAGCTGCGGACGCGCGTCGCCATGAGTGACTGGTGCGCATCGCGAAACGTGGTGTCGGTGATCAGCAAACGCTTTTGTTTGCGCGTCCACTCGGCAAATTTCTTTGGCCCCAGTTTCAACAGCAGTTGCCGCGTCCCGTCGGGCGGAGTCTGTTTGTGATCAAATTCCGGCGCGGGCGCGGGAGTATTGTCGCCCGTCCATTTGTATCCTTTGGCGTGTGGGTTGCCGTTGACGATGACGTTGCCAAGGAAGTTGAGCAGGCGCGTCGCGCGGTCGCGTCGCGGTTTGAAATTGAAGAGAGTGGGCGTCGAATCGATCAGCGTGGTCGTCGCCTTGCCCGCGCGAAACGTGGGGTTCGCGATGACGTTTTCAAGAAACGGAATGTTGGTCTTCACGCCGCGTATCCGGAACTCGCGCAACGCCCGGTCCATTCGATCTAAAGCCATGTTAAAGTTTCGGCCCGACGCCGTCACCTTCACTAGCAGCGAATCATAGAAGGGCGTGATCACACTTCCGGCGTCGCCCATACCACCGTCCAGTCGAACACCAAATCCGGCCGCCGACCGATACGTGAGAATGCGACCATAATCCGGCGCAAAATTTTTCTCCGGATCTTCTGTCGTGATGCGGCACTGCACTGCCACGCCGTTTCGCGGGATGTTTTCCTGGGTGGGCAGGTCGATTTCATGTCCGAAGATCGATTTGCCCTGCGCGATCAAAATCTGCGAACGCACGAGGTCGATCCCGGTCACCACTTCGGTCACCGTATGTTCGACCTGAATGCGCGGGTTCATCTCGATGAAGAACCACTCGTTCGTGTCCAGATCGAGAAGGAATTCCACGGTACCGGCGTTGTTGTATCCGACTTCTTTTGCGAGGCGGACGGCAGCAGCGCAGAGCTCGTGGCGGATGGTTTCATCGAGGTCGATTGACGGCGCGATCTCGATGACTTTTTGATGGCGACGTTGCACCGAACAATCGCGTTCGTGCAGATGCACCACATTGCCATGCCGGTCGCCCAATATCTGAACTTCGATGTGTTTCGCCCGGGGAACGTAGCGCTCAAGAAACACCGCCGGATTGCCGAACGCGCGGTCGGCTTCTCCCTGCGCTTCGTCTAGGAGATTCGCGAGATCAGCAGGTTTGTGAACGACGCGCATGCCGCGACCGCCGCCACCAAACGCGGCTTTGATGATCAGCGGGAAGCCAATTTCGTTTGCGGTTTCGATGGCTTTCTCGCGGTCTTTGACCGGCTTGTCGGTGCCGGGCAGGGTGGGGATGGCGAGTTTCTTGGTTATATTGCGGGCGGCCACCTTGTCGCCCATCAGATCGAGCAGATCTGGATCGGGACCGATGAAGGTGATGCCGGCCGTCTGACAGGCGCGGGCAAAGCTGGCGTTCTCAGAAAGAAAGCCATAACCCGGGTGAATCATGTCGATGCCGCGTTCCTTCGCCAGCGCAATGATGCTGTCGATGTCCAGATACGCGCCGACCGGACCCTTGCCCTCCCCGATCAGGTAGGCTTCGTCGGCTTTGAACCGGTGTACGCCCAGCCGGTCTTCCTGCGCATAGATCGCGACCGTTCGCAGTCCCAGTTCGGTCGCCGCACGGAAAATGCGGATGGCGATTTCACTGCGATTGGCGACGAGCAGTTTGCCAGTGTTTTTCTTCAGTGTTGTGGTCGGTTTCTTGTTGGAGGCGGCCATAAGCGTGGCCGCGTTTATAGACGCCGGAAACCGGGAAGGCAAAGAAATCTCAAAGAGCACTCCCGCCGGATGAAGAAGGGTTCTTCGTCTCCGTTCGTTGCTCAAATTGATTTATCACTCCCGCCCATCAACTTGGAGTTGACCACGATACACCGGACGAGTAACCGTATCACAGGTTTCCCCGAAGGATTGATCAGCAGGATATTGAGCTATGAGAACCCAACCGCTTACCCGCATCCTATTGGCCGTGGTCTGTACCACCGGATTTCCCATTCAAGCCCAACCACTTTCCAACGTCCCCCGGCAGGATTTCTGGGTGACGGACGGGACGGTGAGCGCCATCGCCGTCACCAACAACCGGGTCTTCATCGGAGGCGACTTCACGTACGTCGGACCTTGGACCGGTGGCGGCGTGCCGGTGGATTTAAACACCATGCTGCCGGTGGAAAAGTATCCGCGCGTCAACGGCAGCGTGCATGCCGTGGAGGCGGACGGGCAGGGCGGCTGGTTCATCGGCGGTGATTTCACCACGGTGGGCGGACGACCGCGAACGAATCTCGCGCACATCACCGCCGCCGGTGAAGTGGACACCAACTGGACGGCCCACGCCACGAGTTCGGACGGGTACGG
>JBDNGP010000146.1:0-25058 GCA_041689265.1 Verrucomicrobiota bacterium | reverse complement strand
CAAGCCTGGGCCGCCGGGAAAGCCAAGACCCGGACTGAGCCGGGCCTTCTCAAACACGCGTCATAGATGTCGTAGTCAGAAATCTCTGACCTCTACGACCCCGCTGATCCAACGTTCCGGCAGATCCTGTCAACTGGCACTGTGCGTGACCCTTACCGATTTACGGCGCCTACCCTACATGGAAGGAATGCAACGCGCTGCGCTCGTCGACAATTTCAAGCTGATTCACTACCCCAAGATCGACCGCTACCGCCTCCTTCAATTGCGTTCTATTCGTGGCGCAGTGCTTCGATCGGATCGAGGTTGGCGGCGGAGCGGGCGGGGTAGATGCCGAACATGATTCCGATCGCTCCCGATATTCCAAACGCCAGCAGCACCGACGAAACGGTGACGATGGTTTTCATGTCCGCGAGCGTGGAAACGATGTAGGGGGTCACGACACCGATGACGACGCCGATCAAACCGCCCCCGACAGAAAGCACGACCGTCTCGACGAGGAACTGGGTGATGATGTCCTTCTTCTTCGCGCCCAGCGCGCGTCGCACGCCGATTTCGCGGGTGCGCTCGGTTACGGTTGCGAGCATGATGTTCATGATGCCGATGCCGCCGACGAGGAGCGAGATGGCGGCGATCGAACCGAGAACAATGTTGAAAATGCGCTTCGTCTGTTCGGCTTGACGCAACAACTCCAGCGGCACGATGGTTTCGTAATCGATGCTCTCATGAAACCGTTTCAACAACGTCATGATCTGTGGGTCGGCGGTTTCCACGGCGTCCGTATCCTGCATCTGCACGGTGATCTGATGCAGTTCCACTCTTTCCGCACTGAAGCTTCCCGCCGTTCGTTTCATGATGCTTTCACCGAATCGTGATTTGGAAGTGGAAATGGGAATGTAGATGTTGTTGTCCAGTGCTTCATTCTCGGAACCGCCGGTCTGCGAACGTTGTTCAACCATGTTTCGTTCACGGACAATTCCGACGACCTGATAGTAAACGCCGGCCACTTTGATGCTCATCTTCAGTGGATCCTGAAACGGAAAAAGCTTCGAAGCCAGGCTGGCCGTCAGAACGCAGATGTTGTTCTGATAGGTCTCGTCCGTGGTTGTCAGAAAACGACCCCGCACGACGTCCACACCGACAATCTCGGTGTAAAAGGGCAGGGTGCCGATGACCTGGCAGGGAAATTCGTTCTGATCAAACCGGACGTTTTCGCGAATGATCCGCATCGGTAGAACCCGCGTTACGCCGGGAACCGTCTTCAAAATTCTCACGGCGTCGTCATAGGTCAGTCCATACTCCAGTTCGAATCCCCGGGCGCTGCCAGATTGATTGGCCTCCTCGGCGGGCTTGATGCTCCGCAGAATGATGTTGTTGCTGCCGAGCTTCTTGATGGCTTCCTGCGCCTCGTAGCTCGCACCTTCGCCGATCGCGAGCATGGCGATCACGGAGCAGACACCAAAAATGATGCCAAGCATGGTCAGCGCGGAACGCAGCTTGTGCAGCATCAGGCTCTTCACGCCGAGTCGAACCGTGCCGACAAAATTAGTTCCCAGTCGCATCGAATTAATTGTTTAAGGACGGTTGATGACTTCTCGATCGATCCGGCCGTCGAGCATGTGGATGACACGCTGAGCCCGGCTGGCGGTCGCATCATCATGGGTGACGAGCACGATGGTTTTCCCCTCGCCATTGAGTTTGTCCAGCATGTCCAGCACCTCGGTTCCGGTCTTGGAATCGAGATTGCCGGTCGGTTCATCCGCGAGAATCATGAAGGGATCATTGACGAGTGAACGGGCGATGGCGACGCGTTGCTGCTGGCCACCGGAAAGCTGCGCGGGCCGGTGATCCAGCCGGTCGCCGAGACCCACGAGCTTGGCCAGCCCGACGCAGTGGTCGTGATGATCGCGCGGATCTTCACCCTGATAAATCAACGGGACCTGGATGTTCTCGAGTACCGACAACTGGGCGATCAGATTGTATGATTGAAAAATGAATCCGATGCGTTTGCCCCGCACTTCGGAAAGCCGGTCGTCAGGCATTTTGGAGACGTCATCGCCGCCGAGCCAATACTCGCCGTCGGAAGGCCGGTCGAGGCAGCCGAGGATGTTGAGCATGGTGGATTTGCCGGAACCGGACGGTCCCATGATGGCCACGTACGCGCCCTCATGCACGGCGAGTTCAACGTCTCGCAGCGCGTGCACAATATTTTCTTCGCTGAGCACGTACGTTTTCCGAATCCCCTTGATGTGGATTACGGGAGCCTTTGTTGGAGTTTCCAAATTGGATGCAACCATGGTCTGAAAATCTTTTACCGAATCCAGAATCAACGGCGATTCAATTCTCCGGACGCGAGCCCCGGGTGGAACCACCGCCAAATTGAGCCGCCGCCGCTGCGCGCTCATCTTCGCTGACTGTTCCGTCGCCGTTGGTGTCCAGTCGCTTGTTCATCTCCGCCCGCATCTCGGTTCTCATGGCGTTCTTCTCTTCCTCGTTCAATTCGCCATCACCGTCCTTGTCATATTTTTTGGTCATGGCCTCGCGATCGAATCCGCCCCGGCTTTGGCCGCCAGCGGCTTGAGTTGCTCCATTAGGTGGTTGTTGTCGACGTCCGGGTGTTCCAGCCGAGTCACCTGGCACCGCAGGTGTGGCTCCGGGCATTCCAGTCGTTTTCGCGATCGTGACTTGATTGGTGAAATCGATGTCTGCGCCGTCCTGGATGATCGATCCATCAATGCTGCCTTCGCCGCTGTCCAACGGAGGAGCGAGCAGGATCCGGTCGTCTTCTTTGACTCCACTGACAATCTCGATCTTCTTCGTGTTGTACATTCCGACCGTGACCGGCACGGGCAATGGTTTGGCGCTGGCCAGGTAAACGACAGATTTGCCTTTCAAAGTGGTGACCGCTTGAATCGGAACTGCGATCACATCCTTCAACTGGGTGATGACGATCTCGGCCTTCGCGGAAACGCCCGGCTTGACTGATTCAGGCAATTGTTCGTTCAGCAGGATCTCGGTATCGTAGACCTTCAAGTTGGGATTGCTCCAGCGGTCGGCGGTGTTGGGCATGACGGCCACCTTCGAAACGGTCCCCTGAAAACGTTTGTCCGGCATCGGATCGAGCACGACGTAGGCAAGCTGACCCGGTTGCACGTTGCCGACGTGGGATTCGTGTACCTTGATGGTCAGTTTCATCTTGCTGGTGTCGGGGAGCTTGATCAATTCCTGCCGGTAGCGAACAGTGGCACCTTCCTCGATCATGGATTCCTGACTGAACCGGCTGCGGCTTTCCGGGTAAAGCACGATTCCGGCGGTCGGAGCTTTGATGATGCAGCCCTCCACGTTCCGAATGTCGCGCTCCAGCTTCTCCTTGTTCAGCTCCAACGTGCGCTCCTTCGTCATCCTTTCGGCTTCATACTGGGCCATTTGCGCGGTGGACTGAAATGTGGCGCGGTGCAATTCCTGTTCGGCCTCCTCGACTTTGGATTCAAACTCGGTGAGTGCCTTTTTCTGGTCGAACTCGATGAACATCCAGAGTGCGTTCGTTGAGTTCACATAACTCTTCTCGGCTTTCAACCAATTGATGCTGTCCTGATCCACCTTGGATTTTGTTTCGAAATCGTTCGCAAAAAGATTGGTTGAGAAACGATAGGTCTGCTCCGCCAAAACCCGGTCTGCTTCAGCCGTCCCGACATTCAGCTCAAGTGTACGCAGGCTCTGTGCGAGCTCGCCCTCCACAAATTTTTTCAGATCAATCTTCGCCAGCTCAAGGTTGATCTTTGCCGCAGTGATATCGCTGTTGGTCTGACTCATTCCAATTTTCACCTGTTCATTCGCGTTGATCAGCGAGAGTTCCGCATTGCGAACGGCGATGTCCTGCTGGTTCCGTTGATCCTCGGCGGATCCGCTGTCCAACTCGACCAGGATGTCCCCTTCCTTGACGATCGTTCCTTCAGAAACAATTGAGATGACACGTGAAGTACCTTCCACCTCGCTCCGGATGGTCGTTTCCCGGACGGCCTGGAGGTTGCCGCCTTCGACGATCGAAATCAGAAAGTCACCACGGGAGGCCGTGAAGTAGGAGGTGGCGGACAAGCCGGCTTTCTTGGGGACGAAGATAATTACCAACACGGTGATGAGGACCACGCCGATGACGGAATAGATTAGCGGCTTGGATTTGAGCGGACTGCTGGGTTTGGGATTCATGATATCAGTTTCTAAAGAGTTCGTCGGGGGGAATGACCGCATCGCCGGACAGGTCGAGCGGTTTGTAGTTCGTCGCGATGATTTCCGGGGCGGTGTCCAGCTGGCTTTCGAACCAGAAGTTGACGGTGTCCGTCCGCACGATTCCAATGTTCAGAAGCAGATCCAAACGCGCGGCCTGGTAATTGACGAGGGAGCTGACCACGGAGTTCTGCGATTCGATCAATGCGTTCTGCGCTTCCACCAGATCACGGACTGTGGCGCGTCCCGCCGCAATTTTCAAAGTGGTTGATTCGACACGCCGCTCGGCGACACGCACCGAGCTGCGGTCAATGATGTAATTCTGTCGACGCTGCTCCAGCGTGCGGGTGCCGCGTTCAATCAGGTCCTTCAATGTGTCAAGATCGAGTGCCAGTGTGCGAATCGCCGCTTCGAAGTTGACGAGCGTCGAACGGTAGGCGTTTCGCTCGCGGAGGCGGTCGATCGGAAGATCGAGCTCGACCCCGACATTGTAGCGGACGTTGTCGATGTCGAAGCTCGTATAATCCGTAGGTCCATCGGACGCCAACGCGGCATTCCCGATTATGTTCAGATCCGCCTTGAGCTGGTTTGCCGCGACCCCGATCTTGCGTTTCGCGTCTTCAAATTTGTCGACTGAATTGAGGATGTTGTAGTTCTTTTCGGTCGCCAGTTTGAACGCGGCTTCCTTGTCAATCTCCACGGGAATCAGGCCGATCCGGTCAAGCTCATCCAGTTCGCCGTCGTCGATGAACACCCGGACGTCCAGCGGGATCGCCAGTTTGATCTTAAACGAATCGAGCGCGTTGAAGTAGGCGGCGATGGAGTTGATGTAGTTGTTCTTCGCGTTGAGTTCGCTCTGACGCGCCTGATCCACGTCACCAATCGCCTCGCGGTCGACCGAGCGCGCTTCGAGCCGTTTGGTGGAGTCCTGCTGGCTGACGTAGTTCGCGTAGTTGTTCCTGATCACATTCTTGACGCCGAGCAGGTTGAAGTAGTCGTTCACGATCTCGATGGCGTACTCATTCTGAAAGTAACTGTAGGACCGGACCGCGTAAATCACGTTGCGCTCCGCCTGGGTCAAACGCTCGACCGCCGGGTTGTTTTTCCCAAAACCGCGCAGCAACGGCTGGAAGAAACTGACGGACATGGAGTTGATCGTGGAATTCCGGGGATTGCCCGTGTAGTAGTGCAGAATGTCGTTGAACAGGTTGACCGACAGCGAACCGCCCGTTTTGAAGAACTGGCTGACACCGCCGCCGCTGTTGAGCGATCCGATCCGTTCGCCGGTCACCGTTTTCGTGTAATCACCCGAGATATTGGCAAAGAACTGCGGACCGAATTGATACTGTTCGCCCGTCAACGTCAGGGCGGTCAGATAGAGCTGCTCCTTCTGGGTCTGATAACGGCGGCTCTGGGTGGTCGCGAGGTCTAGGGCGAGGTCAAGGTTCAGAACCAGCGTGTTGGTTTCCGTGCGTTCCTTGATGATCTCCGTCGCAAAAATGGTGTCCGGATCCAGGTCCGACCATTTCGTGTTGATAGTGAATTCATTGGTCACACCAAAGATCCCTCCCTCAACTTTTTCGATGATCGAATAGACCTCGTTGTCCGCCTGTTTTTTGTAAGCCTTCTTCGTGCACCCGGTCACGGCCAGCCCAACCACAAGAACGCACAGAACCACACCTGCGTCGCGGGCGGACCGAATTGATTGCTGCCAGTTTTTCATTAATAGCCAAATCAGTAACTTTCTCATGTGACGGAGGATGTAGCCAAGGGGTTACAAGGAACTTACTAATTAACCCGTGGCAGCCGGACAGGTGTTCCGTCGGTCCCGATGGCAGACATAAATGGCCTCACGCAATAAAACGAAGAGCCCAAAACGCTCCTCGCCCAGTCAAATCGGCTCAGTGTCTTCCGTGCCTCCGTGGTGAAAATGATCCAGGAAACTCCTGGTTCGGCCGCTAAACGAGCAGTTCCTTTACAACTTTTCCGTGAACGTCCGTCAGCCGGAACCGTCGACCCTGAAACTTGAAAGTGAGTTGCTCGTGGTTGACGCCGAGCAGATGCATCAGCGTTGCGTGGAAATCATGGACGTGAACGCCGTCCTTGACGACGTTGTAGCCGAACTCGTCCGTCTCGCCGAAGACCGTTCCCGGCTTCGCGCCGCCACCCGCCATCCAGACCGTGAAACAGCGGGGGTGATGATCGCGTCCGTAGTCGGTGGCCGTGAGTTTGCCCTGCGAATAATTGGTGCGACCGAACTCACCGCCCCAGATCACGAGCGTGTCGTCCAGCAATCCGCGCTGCTTCAGATCCTGGATGAGCGCGGCGCACGGCTGGTCGGTCTCCTTGCACTGGGTTTTCATTCCGCCCGGGAGACCGCCGTGATGATCCCAGCCCTGGTGATAAAGCTGGATGAATTTCACGCCGCGTTCAGCCATGCGCCGGGCCTGCAAACAGTTCGCGGCAAACGTGCCCGGCTTTCGAGCGTCCTCGCCGTAGAGCGCGTAGGTCGATTCCGGTTCGCCGGTCAAATTCATCGCCTCTGGAACGCTGGTCTGCATCCGGTAGGCCATTTCATATTGGGCAATCCGCGCATCGACCTCGGCTTCGCCCAGTCGGTCCGCGTTGAGCTGATGCAAATCGCGAAGCCCGTCCAGCAGCACGCGGCGGTTCGAGTCTGAAATCCCGTCGGGATTGTTCAAATAAAGAACCGGCTCCGCACCGGAACGGAACTGCACACCCTGATATTTTGACGGAAGAAAGCCGCTGCCCCAAAGCCGGGAATAGAGCGGCTGACCTCCCTTACCTTTGGTGATGAGAACGACGAATGAAGGCAGGTTTTCGTTGTCGGTGCCGAGCCCGTAATGAACCCACGACCCAATGCTCGGCCGACCGGACAGCTGGGAACCCGTCTGTAAAAATGTGATCGCCGGATCATGATTGATCGCCTCCGTGTAGAGCGACCGGACCACGCACAGTTCGTCGATGACCTTCGCGGTGTGCGGCAGAAGTTTGCTGACCCACGCACCATTCTGCCCGTGCTTGTTGAATTTGAAAATGGAGCCGGCCAGCGGAAGGATCGCCTGGTTGCCGGACATTCCGGTCAGCCGCTGGCCCTGTCGAACGGAGTCCGGCAGGTTCTCGCCGTTTCGTTCGTTTAGCAGCGGCTTGTAATCAAACGTCTCCAACTGCGACGGACCGCCAGCCATGAACAGGTAGATAACGCGTTTGGCCTTGGGCGCGAAATGCGGTGCTCCGAGAACGCCCGATGCAGTCGATTCGCCGGCGAAACTGCGGACGGGATTCAGCAGGCTGGCCAGCGCGACACCGCCCAGTCCCATCCCAAATTGATTGAGAAACTTGCGACGCGTCAGATCGGTGACCGGTGCTGATCCTGGACAAAGTGGTTTCATCGTTTCATTACAAACTCATCGTAGTTCATCAACGTGTTGATCACCATCGTCAACGCGGCAAGATCGGGTTCCGACACGCCTTCTGCAACAGGCTTTTCTCCGATGCTGAGAACCTTCTTCGTCGCGTCTGGATCCTGCGTATAAACCTGCAGCTGTCCGTTCAAAAGCGAATTCAGCAGGTTGGTCTCGGCCGCGGTTGGTTCGCGACCGATCAGGCCGAGCAGCGCGTCCGGCAAACATGCTTCGCCGTTGCCTTTGTGCTTCAGCAAAAGTCTCTGGGCGAGAATTCGCGCCGCCTCGATGAACTGTGGATCGTTCATCAACACGAGCGATTGCAACGGCGTCGAAGTGATCTCGCGTTTGGCAATACAGACTTCGCGGGAGGTCGCGTCGAAGGTCAGCATCGAGGGCGGGGGAGAGGTCCGTCTCCAAAATGTATAAAGGCTGCGGCGATAAAGTTTGTCGCCGGTGTCTGTCTTGTACGATTTGCCGGTGCCGGATTCTTCCCACAGACCGGCGGGCTGGTAGGGCTTCACGCTTGGGCCACCGATCTTACCGACCAGCAAACCGCTGGCGGCCAGCGACTCGTCGCGGATCTGTTCGGCGGACAGTCGGTGCATCGGACCGCGAGCCAGAAGTTCGTTGCGCGGATCACGGGCCATCAATTCCGGAGCTGCCTTCGACGACTGCCGATACGTTTGCGAAGTGCAGATCAGTCCGTGAAGCGCCTTCACGTTCCAGTCGTTATCCATAAACCAGGCCGCAAGGTAGTCGAGCAATTGCGGATGAGTCGGCCGGGCGCCCTGTGAACCGAAATCTTCGACCGTGGCGACGAGGCCGTGCCCGAAGTGCTGCTTCCAAATCCGGTTCACCTCGACCCGGGAAGCCAGTGGGTTCTTTCGGTCGGTCAGCCAAGCCGCCAGTCCGAGTCGATTGCGCGGGGCATCCGGTGGAAACGGCATCACGCCCGCCGGCGTGTCCGGTTGCACACGTTCTTTGGGTGCGTCGTACGCGCCGCGGTTGAGGAGATAGGTGGGACGCTGGCCGGGCATGTCGCGCATAACCATGATTTCAGGAACAGCGTTGGCGAGGGCGTTTTCTTTCACGCGCATCGCCTTCAAGTCGCTGACCAGTTGCTTCGCTTCGGCACGTTCGCGATACAAGATGTGTTCGGCAACCAGCGGAGACCAGTCATCCGGCAGTGCAATTTCCGTGGAGGCCTGTTGATCCGCACCATCGACGAGCCGGGTGACGAACGCGGCGAAAATGCCCGGATTTACATCAACGAGTTGTTGGAATGCAGAATATACTTCGAGCCCGGTCAGGCGTTGGTCGAACACGAGGAGTTCATCGACGACGCCGTTCTTAAATCCGGAATCGCGGAACCGCCCTCCGAGCGTGAGATGAATGTTGCCGACCTCGGAGTCGCCCCACTCGGACCGGTGCGTGATGTCCCTGGTCAGCTGATCGCGGATGGTTTCGGTTCCGACCTGAATTCCATTTCGATAAATGCGGAGCCCGTCCGCTTTGCTCGAACCATCATACGTCACGGTGAGATGCGACCACTCATTGAGCGGCAATTTCTCGACACTGCGAACCGCCACGGCATCGCCAGGCCAGAAATGGATCAAACCGAAAAACGGTCGCCCCTCGTCCAGCACGAGTTCATAACCGCGACTGCCCGAATCCGACCACGCTCGGGAGAAATGAAAAAGCACGGCGCGGTTTTGGGCTTCGGTTGGTTTGACCCACAATGAAATAGTGAACTCTTCGGCGCGGTTGAATTGCCCCGACTGTTTGCAAATGACCTCGTTGTCGCCGCTAAAACGAACCGCCTGACCTGTGTAGCCGGGAGCGAGTTCATCGAGGTCGGCAAATTCGGCGGCGTTGGTTGAAACGAGGTTCGTCGATCTTTTGCCGTCGAGATCATCAAACCCGAAAGCCGCCACCGGTGCCGGAAGTTTCAGTTGATTCAAACCGCTGACTCGCAAGGTATACCGGTTGAGTTCCAAAGTGTTGGCAAGAGTTTCGTTGCGCAGATCTTTCAGCCGTTGTTCGGCCAGAACAATGTCCGCCTTGAGCTCGCCGTGTTCGGTTTTCTCATTCTCCGAATTGTAGAGCAACAAGGTTGGTGATGGCGTGGCCCGCGTGAAGTGTGAATACAAACCAGACTCGTCGATGTTGTTGAAAAAGGCGGAGAGCGAATAGTAATCCGTGTGCTTGATCGGATCGAACTTGTGGTCGTGGCAGCGTGCGCATTCCAGCGTCAGTCCAAGAAAAGCCGTGCCAAACGTGTGAACACGATCGCTCACGTATTCGATCCGGAACTCCTCATCGATGCTGCCGCCTTCGTTGGTCTGCCGATGCAAACGATTGAAGGCGGTCGCCAGGATCTGTTCGCGGGTCGCGCCCGGCAAAAGATCTCCCGCGATCTGCCACGTGATAAAATCGTTGTAGGGAAGATTTTCGTTAAATGCCCGGATCACCCAGTCGCGCCACGGTGACATGTCACGGTCAACGTCGGCCTGGTATCCGTAAGTGTCGGCGTAGCGCGCGAGATCCAGCCAGCCCACGGCCATTTGTTCACCGTAGTGAGGCGACGCGAGCAGTCGCGCCAGCAGATCGTCGTATGCTGTTGGGCTGGTATCCCGGACAAACGTTTTGATCTCCTCGGGCGTTGGCGGCAGCCCCGTCAGATCAAAACTCAGGCGGCGGATCAGCGTGTGGCGGTCGGCTTCGGGTGCAAGGCGCAACCCCTCGGTTTTCAATTCGGCGGCAACAAACGCGTCGATGGGATTGGCAAAATCGGAATTGGGAACTGCCCCTTTCTCCGGCACGGGAATAAACGCCCAGTGACCCTGATATTCGGCGCCTTCAAGAACCCACTGTTTCAACAGGCTTTTCTCTTGCGCCGATAAAGTAAGGTTCGATTCGGGCGGCGGCATGACTTCATCCGGATCCGGCGAGTTGATTTTGCGTAGCAGTTCGCTGTGATCCACATCGCCGGGCTTGATGACCTGCCAGCCGTCATCAAGCGCTTTTCGGGAACCTTCCGACGTGTCCAGCCGGAGTTTGCCCTTGCGCGCCTTCTCGTCCGGGCCGTGGCAGTTGAAACAACGGTCGGACAGGATCGGGCGAATGTGTTGATTGAACCCGAGCACGGCAGCAGCCGGCGCGCGCTCAATCGCGAGCAGACTCAAAATGATTATGACTGGCAAAAACCGGTGCGACATGACTTCGATGAACTACCGCGAATGGACGCCTGTGGGTTGACAACTGTTCACAGCGATCATGCCGTCGAGTCTGGCACTGCTGCCGTTGACAGCCAAAATCAATTGGTGCGTGTGTTTCTTCGACATGTGGTTCACCGCCAAGAATGCCCGCGTTTGAAGAAAGTGAACATGTCTATCTTTGACGGCTGCACCCATGGATTTTGACTTAACCCGCGCCAGAACGCCGATCGCCCAATCGGCAAGCGGGTGGAGCCGACTGCGACTGTGCGGATCCAGAGATCAGCGCTCCGGAGCTGTTGCTGATTTGATCACATGCAAGGCATTGAATGAACCAAGCGGAAGGTTGCGTCAAACGCCCCTGATTCACTATTGTCGCCGGATCAATCCATTGATTTTCATGCACCTGACTCGACAGAACCGCTGGTTGACCGTCCTTTTTGCATCGATGCTCGCGGTGAACTGTCTGCGGGCTGCGGACTGGCCGAACTGGCGGGGACCAGATCATAACGGGATTTCAAAGGAAACCGGATGGTCGGATCAATGGCCGGACGCCGGACCGAAGATCAATTGGCGAGCCAAAGTTGGCACCGGATTTTCATCCGTCGTCATCAGCGATAGACGTGTGTTTACCATGGGCAACGAGAACGGAACCGAAACCGTTTATTGTCTTTCCGTGGAAACGGGCAAACCAGTCTGGACGCATTCTTACGATTGTCCGCTTGACCCCAACTTGTTCGAAGGCGGTCCGACCTCGACCCCTACCGTTGATGACGATTCGGTTTACACCATCAGTCGTCAGGGCCAGCTATTTTGTTTCGATGTAAAAGACGGGACGATTCGCTGGCAAAGGAGCCTCGAGGAAATTCCGGACATTCGCGTGCCGGGCTGGGGTTTCGGCGGCTCGCCGCTCGTTCACAAAAACTTGCTGATCCTCAATGTCGGTGAAGCCGGGTTGGCGCTGGACAAAGCCACGGGCGAAACCGTCTGGACTTCGGCATCACAGGACAGCGGTTACTCGACCCCGCTGCCGTTTCACTTCAAGGGTGATGATTACGTGGCGTTGAGTTCGGGGAAAAACTATCTCGCCGTGAACGCAAAGACCGGCGCGGAACTCTGGCGTCACCGTTGGATGACGCGTTTTGGCATCAACGCCTCCGACCCGATTATTCAAGGCGAGCACGTGTTTATTTCAACCGGGTATCGCAAAGGGGCGACCTTGCTCAAATGGACGGACGGCTACGAACCCACCGAGATCTGGAAAGAGAAGACGATGAACAATCAGTTCAATTCCTCGGTGCTGCTCGACGGCTTTGTGTATGGGATCGACGGCGACAGCAACTCCGATGAAACTACACTCAAGTGCGTCGAGTTGATGACCGGCGAAGAGCAGTGGGCTTACCCGGGAATCGGTTCCGGCGCGCTGATGGCCGCCGATGGAAAATTAATTGTGCTGTCGGCAACCGGCGAACTGATCGTGGCCCCCGCTTCATCGAAGTCGTTTGAGCCAACCAGCCGGGCTAAAGTTCTCGAAGGCAAATGCTGGACCGTGCCAGTGCTGGCGAACGGTCGGATCTATTGCCGAAATGCGGCCGGCGATCTCGTCAGCGTTGACGTCGTTCGCGACTAAAGCGGGAGAAATCAATTCAACCACGAATACACACGAATACACACGAATGGGGAGAAATGGCCGAGTTCTACTGGTGCCGTTTTCATTCGTGTGGATTCGTGGTGTTCCTCCCAATTCATAACATTTTAAAATCCTGATCAGCCAATATTTGCCATGACATTCAATCGACGACAATTCATCCGCACCACTGCCGCTGCGACCGCACTGTTTGGCAGTGTTCCGCTACTTCAGGCCAAGACCGGAAAAATGTATAGGACCGCGCTCATCGGTTCCGGTTGGTGGGGCATGAATCTGATGCGGGAGGCGCTGGCTTCGGGACAAGTCAAGGCCGTCGCGCTCTGCGATGTGGATCCGAACCCGCTCGAAGTTTCCGCCGAAGAAATCAACGACCTCACCGGCGAGACGCCGAAGACGTATCGCGACTACCGTGAACTGCTCGACAAGGAAGACCTCGATATTGTCATCATCGCCTCGCCGGATCATTGGCATGCCTTGCAGGGCATCGCCGCGCTCAAGGCCGGTGCCCATGTCTTCGTTGAGAAACCGACCGGCCACACCGTTTACGAAAGCAAGGCGCTGCGTGACACCGCGAAGGCCTCGGGCAAAACCGTGCAGGTCGGTCTGCATCGCCGGATCGGGCCGCATCACGTTTCGGGAATGAAGTTTCTGAAAAGCGGTGCCGTGGGCGACATCGGTGCGGTGAACATGTTTGTCATCGGAGGTGGCGGTGGAAAGGAATCGCCGACCCGCAATTCACCCGCACCGGACGGGATGGATTGGGATCTCTACTGCGGCCCCTCGCCGATGCGGCCGTTCAACCGCAAGATTCATCCCGGCGGCTTTCGTAACTTCCTTGATTATGCCAACGGGACGTTGGGCGACTGGGGCGTTCACTGGCTCGACCAGGTGCTCTGGTGGACCGACGAAAAATATCCGAAACGCGTGTTCTCCTCCGGCGGTCGGCCGATTGCCGGACCGGCGATTCTGAATGACACTGAGCAAACCTCCGACGCACCGGATTCGCAGGTGGCCGTCTACGATTTCGAGAACTTCACCGCGACTTGGGAGCATCGGAAATTTGGCGCATCGGAAACCGACAAACATCGGATCGGCTGTTATTTCCACGGAACGAAGGGGACGTTTCACATGGGATGGAAAGATGGCTGGACGTTTTATCCGTCGTCCAAGAACGGCGAGATCATCCACGAGGATTCACAACTTCAGGAACCGGACGGACACAACATCAAATTGCTCTGGGCTGACTTCCTCGAAAGCATCGAGTCCGGCAATCCACCGGTGAGCGATATCGAGATTGGGCACCGCGCCACGACCTTGAGCCTGCTGGGAATGCTCTCGCTGAAACTGGGTCGCAGCGTCGAATGGGACGGCGCGACGGAAACGATCATCGGCGACGCGGAAGCCAGCAAACTCTTGACCCGCGAATACCGTGCGCCGTGGGAATATCCGGTCGCTTGAACAGCAAATTGAACCACGGAAAATTCGGAAGACACGGAATGAACTCACGCAAAGGCGCGGAGCCAATGTGTTTCCGGCAGCTTGCCGGAATCTGTAGCGTCGGCCATCCGTGGCTGACGTGGAGGGTGGCTTCCAGCCGCCCGGATCGGAGTGCGGACAGGCGGGAAGTGGCCGGAGATTCCCACGGGCCTGGCGTTGCGGAGTTGTTTTCTCCGCAGTTGCGATGGGGAGCGCCGGCGGCCCGCCGGCAGTCGTCGCCGGCCCGGCGACGACTTCATCCCGGCTCCGACAAGTGTCCGCTGAAGAACTGAAAGCTTTTTACGCGAATTTCGCTAATTCACACGAATTGAATTCATGAAAAACAAGAACCGTGTTTCAACCGACGGTGGTGGTCCGCTGGCCAACAATCCGTTCGCCAGCTTGAACTTGGAAGGGCTGCCGCCGGGGCCGGAGAATTCTGCGGATGCACCCGAGCAACAGCCATCAGCCGGATCTCAACGCGGAAAAAACAAAAACCGCGGACGGCTTGAGATCCGACGCCAGACCGCGCATCGCGGCGGCAAAACGGTGACCGTGATTTCGGGCTTCGTCGGAATCGGACTACCCGAGAAGGAGAAGCTGGCCAAGACCATGCAGAAATCATGCGGCACCGGCGGCACGGTCAAGGACGGCAACATCGAGATCCAGGGCGATCAGCGGGAGAAGGTCGCTGCGATTTTAACGGAGGCGGGATTCCGTCCGGTGATGGCTGGTGGGTAAATTCGCAAAACGCTGCGGGGTGGTTATTTGAAGCGCTGCTGAATGAATTCGTGTGCGTGGCTCGCTGGCAGTGCGGGTGAGGAGGCTCCAGCCCGGATGAAAAACTCTTCGCTCTCTCCATTTTTGAGGAAGACTGGTGTGTCACTGGGCGTGCATTCGATCGCCAAAAAGCGCTTCTCGTTCATTCGATCAAACGCAATCTTCAGACACGCAAACACCGAGCCCCCGAGCCTGCCCTTGATCAGGTTGTCGAGATGTAACGCGAACTTGTCTTCATTGGGGAAGTTGTCGGCTTCCAATCCAACCGCTTCGCCGGCATCGTTTACGCCGATGAAAAGCGTTCCACCACGAGAATTCATGAAAGCAGCCAGCGTTTTCAGAACGGCGTGTTCCATCTTTGGATCGTTCTGCTTCGTATGAAGATTTACTCGCAATGTCGATTTGAATTCGACCTGCATTCCCTCGCCTTTTTCGATACGTGAAACGAGTGTGTCCTCCGCTTCGACAACGGTATCGCCATGCGTCAAACGCTCGTAACCATCCGCGATGATCCGGGCAATTCTCTTTCGGCGCAGTTCAAGAAAGTCGAGATACTCCATCGCCACCCAACCGTCTGGCAACCCGTGCCAATAGGCCTGTTCCTCCTGTTCCTTGGGTGTCAGCCGTTTCCAGTATTCGGGAAGGTACTCGGAGGGAGGCACGTCGGAAATTGCGATATTGTCGTTCCATTCAACCAACGCGTAGTTGCAAACCTGATTCGTTTCCCGCGTGGATTTGAATCCCAGTGAATTCAAATAACTTTTGGGAAACAGGTGATGACGTTCGACCGGTGACTTCCTTGATTTCAATGCGGAATCCAGCACATCGCGAACATACTTTCTGGAGAACAGGGCCCGGGCCTGAAGCAGATTGAGTGAGGTGTAGTATGCGTAAAGTAGCGGGCTTGTTGCAGACGACGTGTCTAGTCGGTTTGGCAAAGTGACCGACCAAAAATCGGGAGTCAATTCCGCGACCATCACACGCTCGATCCAGCTCAAGAAACCATCGGAACTGTCCACGCCACGCAACGCGGCGAGATCGCGCTCCATGAGAGTTTCCGGAGAGCCGCCAGTATACCGATAGGTAATCGATGCCATGAAATACCACCGCCCGATCACCTGTCCCAGCGTGTGAGCGTTCACTTTCAGATCAATCCGCCCGATCAAGTACAGAATATACGTGTAATAAACGGTTGTTTTGGAACTGATCAAATTTGATCCGGAGACGCCGCTCTGTTTAAGAATTCCAAAGTAGTCGTGCCAGTGTGTGAGGTTTAACACATGGGCCTGTGCTTCCTTGAGTTTGGCAAACTGGGCGTCCCGCTGTCCCTCGCTGAACTGCTCGGTCTCCATATCCTTTCCACGCAACACGGAGTAAGCAGACTTGAGGCGAGCTCTCCGGAAAGCCATGCCGACTGCAACGCGCAACAGTTGATCCGGTGACGGTTCTACAAAGTGATTGAAGGGGCTCGCTGTCCCGGTGCTGGGTGTGCGTGCGGTCCGGCAAAAATCTTCCAACTCTTTGCGTCCATCTTCCCAAAACACTGACATGAGGGTCAGTATGAAGTCGGCTTGGTTCAGTTTTTTGCCTTCGCTGTTGATCCGCACAAAAACCTCCGCCACCTGTTCTTCGTCGATATTTGCGGAGAGCTGAAGCGTGGTAAAAGGGAAGCTCGTAAGGTTGAACAGACGTTGGAGCGATTGTTCACATGTTTTCCGCTCATCAACAGTGAACTCCCGCTCGTTCTTCTCGCGATGTGCGGCCATCCGTTCAAGGTAGTCTCCAACAATTCTGTAGTGGCTGGCAGTCGGCGCGAACAGTTCAGAAACATTCGGGAGGAACTCTGGGTCCTTGCGAATTGCCGCGTCACAGACTTGGAAACTTCCGTCGGTCGGACGAAAAGCAATTTCAATGGTCTCCGTTTCGTAGTTCTCCCGAACGACAGCGATTCCTTTGAGCACCGCGTAAAGCGACGTCATCCGCTGCTGCCCATCGACGATAAGCAACTGCGGGATTTTCTGATGATGGTTTGCGCCGATCAGTTTGGTCTTTTCACCGACTTGGTTTTCCCAGAAAAGCAAATATCCCACCGGATATCCCTGGTACATCGAGTCGAAGAGATCCCTTACTTTTGCGTTTTTCCAGACGAACGGACGCTGAATATCGGGAAGTCCGATTTCACCCATCTCTATGTCGTCGATCAGCTTTGACAGGGAATAGCCGACTTCCTTGAAAAGAGTTGTGCTCATTGTTTGTAAATCTTCCGATTAACTGCGAGCAGGCTAAGCTATCAAGAATTCGCCATCCCGCTCAGATTATGCCCCAACTAATTCCATCACCTTCGCAACGGCTTCTTCGGGTGAAACCGTGAACATCTCCTGATCGCGTGGTTTGATTTCGACGACGCCTTTGGCGAGTCCGCGTTCGCCGACAGCGATGCGGATGGGGAAACCGACGAGGTCCGCGTCCTTGAATTTCACGCCGGGACGATCATCCCGGTCGTCGAGAATCACGTCGATTCCTTTGGCGACCAGCTCGGCGTAAAACTTCTCGGCGAGCTTCATCACTTCTCCGTCGGCGGCGACGTCCAGCGCGGTGATGCAGACGACGTACGGCGCGACGTTCTTCGGCCAGATGATGCCGTCCTTGTCGTTGCTCTGTTCGATCACGGCTTGCAACGTGCGGGTGATGCCGATGCCGTAACAGCCCATCACGCACGGATGCTGTTTGCCGGTCTCATCAAGGTAGAGGGCGTTTAGTTTCTCGCTGTATTTGGTGCCAAGTTTGAAGACGTGTCCCACTTCAATCGCACGACGGATCTTCAGCGGCTTCGCGCATTTGACGCAGGGTTCACCCTTGCTGACGGTTCGCAGATCAAACCACTCGGTCACCTTGATGTCGCGGTCCATGGAGACGTTGCGAAGATGGAAACCGTCTTCGTTCGCGCCGGTGGTCATGTCGTTCGCATCACGCAACCGTTCGTCGGCATAGACTTTCCAATCGGACGGCACATTGTTCACCGCACCCAATGAACCGGGCTGAGCACCCAGCGCCGTGAAATGCGCGGCGTCTTCGGCGTTCTTCGCGTCGGCAGGACGCACCGCGGCGGCTCCGGTGCGGGCTGCGAGTTTGGTTTCGTTCAACTGATCGTCGCCACGCACGAGAATCAAAATCGGTTTCGAATCCGCGATGTAAACGAGCGTCTTGATCTGGCGATTAGCCGGAACCTTGTGTGGTTCCTTGGACAACGCTTCGATGGTCACAACACCCGGCGTTGCGAACTTCTCCAGAGCAGCGCCGATCTCGCGCGGCGCGGTTTTCGGCAACCCGCTGGTGGCCTTCTCAATATTCGCCGCGTAGCCACAGGCTTCACAGTAGGCGACTTCATTTTCACCTGTCTCGGCAGGCACCATGAACTCGTGCGAATGACTGCCGCCGATGACGCCGGTGTCCGCTTCCACGGGAAACGCTTTTAGACCGCATCGCTCGAAGATGCGGATGTAGGCGTCGTACATTTTCTGGTAGCTCAGCATCGCGGCTTCGTCCGTGCAGTCGAAGCTGTAGGCATCTTTCATGATGAATTCCTTGGCGCGCATCAGACCGAAGCGCGGGCGGATTTCATCGCGGAACTTGAGCTGGATCTGATAGAAATTCTTGGGGAGCTGCCGATACGAATTGATTTCACCCGCCGCGAGCGTGGTGATGACTTCTTCGTGGGTCGGGCCGAGCACCCATTCTTTTTTGGCGCGATCACGGACTTTGTACAGAACGTCCGCCGCTGTTTCGTAGCGACCGGATTGTTTCCAGATCTCGGGTGGTTGCAACGCGGGCATCAGGACTTCGATTCCGCCGGCGCGATCCATTTCTTCACGGACGATCTTCTCGATCTTCTGCAAGACGCGAAGTCCCATCGGCAGAAAGGTGTAGAGTCCACCGGTGAGTTTGCGAACGAGGCCGGCGCGCACGAGGAGTTGGTGCGAGATGATTTCGGCATCGGCGGGGACTTCTTTCAAAGTCGGAATGAATGTCTGGGTCCAGCGCATAGTTTTAAGGGCGGGGAGCTAAACAAAAGAGCCGCCACTGGGCAAGCCCGGTGACGGCGGATTGTTGGAAACAAGAGAAAGCGTCTACTTGACGGTATTGACCAGCGGGGCGAGCCCCTGAATCCGGACCTCAAGCCGGTCGCCGGATTCGATCGGACCAACGCCGCTCGGGGTGCCGGTCAGGATGACGTCGCCCGGGAGCAATGTCATGTTCGTGCTGACGAAGCTGACGATGTCGAAGCAGTTGAAGATCAGCTGGCTGGTGTTGGAATTCTGCCGCAGCTGGCCATTTTGGAACGTTTGAATGGTCAGCTTGTGCGGATCAATCTTCGTTTCCACGTAGGGGCCGAGCGGGGTGAACGTGTCGTAAGACTTGGCGCGCGCCCATTGGCTTTCCGAGGCTTGCACGTCGCGGTCGCTGATGTCCTGCGCTGCGGTGTAGCCAAATATATAACGAGCAGCAGCGGCGGGGGCGACGTTTCTCACGCGACGACCAATGACCACCGCGAGTTCAGCTTCGAAGTCAACACGGTGTTCATCATCGGGAATTTCGATCTTGCCACCATCAGGAATGAGCGAGGTCGGCGCTTTTAGCCAGAACAGCGGCCGCGTCGGTAGTTCCTTCCCGGATTCGCGGGCGTGATCGGCGTAATTCAGGCCGACAGCGATGATTTTCGAGGGCTGGACCGGAGTGAGGGTTCGCAGTCCTTTGATCTTCGTGGGTTTCTTTTCGAACGAAGGAGATCCGAAAACGTCACCCTTCAACCGGAACAGTTCCCCGTCGACTACTTTTGCGTAAAATAAATCGTCGCCTTTTTGAAATCGACCAATTGCTGCCATAGAGAGGCGACTAAGTAGCAAATTGAGGGAGGGGGTTACAAGCCGAAACTCGGAGCAAGTCCATTTGGAACGATCAGGAATCCGTTCGAGATGAATGAAATCCGCTCAACGGGGCAGGTGACATCCGGCGTTCGGTGCGCTACCGTCCGCGCACATGCACAGTGGCGCGAAACACACGCAAACGTATCCGAACGGTCCGTTTCATCGTCTTTCCAGAAAGTTATGACGCGAAATTTCAAAGCAACGTGCCGGGCATCGTGTGCCGGATTGGCCGTCGCCCTTGGCGTCCTGGCGACGCCCGTTCACGCGGGCCAGTTTCAACTCCGCTGGGACCACACCAATTCAACCGTGTCGGCGGATATCTCCGAAGCACCGGTGCGTCAGGTGCTGGAGCAGATCCAGATCGCGACCGGCTGGGACGTTTTTGTTGAACCCGGTTTCAATTCTCCGATTTCCACGACATTCACGGATTTGAAAACAGGGCGTGCGCTCAGCCGCCTGCTTGGAAACGCAAACTTTGCAGTCGTTCCCGGCGACAACAAATCAACCCAGCTGATGGTGTTTCAAACCTCGAAGGACAGAGCGACGGAAAAGCTGCTCGTCAGCGCGATTGATCCGGAAGATGTCCGTCGGATCGAAGATGAACTGCTGATTACGGTCGGGTCCAAGGAGGAGGCTGAGAAGCTGGCCAAGGAGTTTGGCGCGGAGATCATCGGTGAGATTCCGGAGATGGGAACCTACCGATTGAAGTTCAAGGATGCCGAATCCGCCGACAAGGCCAAAGCGAAACTGGAGCAGAGGGAGGGTGTCACGGTCGATTCAAATTACGAGATCAGCCGTCCGTCGAACGCCCAGCCGTTGATGGGTTCGCAGGTGCCGCTGCCGCAGATTCGCCCCGGAAAGAATTCTGGCGACCAGTTGATCATCGGCTTGGTGGATACCTCCATCCAGCTGCCCGGCGGTCCGCTCGGAGACTTCTTTCTTGCGCCGATTTCCGTCGCCGGCGCGGCGAATCCAAGCGGCGAGGTTCCAACACACGCCACCAGCATGGCCAACGATATTCTGTTTTCGATGGAAGCCATCGTCGGGATGGGCGGCGCGGCGAACGCCAAGATTCTTTCAGTCGACGTGTTCGGAGCCGGTGCGGACACCACCACGTTTCAACTTGGTCAGGGCCTGGTTGAAGCCTGGAACAACGGTGCAACTGTGATCAATGCCAGCCTTGGTTCCAAGGCTCCGAGTCCGTGGCTGGATACCATCATCGATCAATTGACCTCGCAGGGGGCGCTGATATTGGGACCGTCAGGAAATGTTCCGGACGGCCTGCCGACGTACCCGGCGGCCAACCCGAATATGCTCGCGGTGACCGCGACGGCTCCCGGCGGCGGCTACGCGCCCTATGCGAATGTCGCGCCGTGGGTAGATGTCTCCATGCCGGGTAACAGCATCGTGACGTTGACCGGGAGAGCCTACTTTGTGACCGGTACTTCCTCCGCCACCGCCAAGGCCACCGGCTCCATCGCCGGCTATATGCTCCAGACCGGCGGCACGCCGCAGGATGGCCGACGGTTCCTCATCCAAGCACGGGGGATCAAGTGACCGGAGTCCGATCAGCCAATCGATAAACAGTTGCCTTGGAAATGAATCCGCGTGAATCTAACCCCGTCCACAGTTTCAATTCGGACCGAGTTTGAGCAGTATGGCTATTGAATCGGAAAGCAGTTCAGGAACGGCAGCCCACGGTGAACCGGGGCAGTTTGGCAAGTATTATTTGCACGAACTCATCAACTCCGGCGGCATGGCGGACATTTGGATCGCGTCCGATGCTGATCGCAAAACGTGCGCAATCAAGCGGATGCACCCCCGTAGTTTTCTCGATTTCACCACGCGCAAACGGTTCAACAACGGCTGCGAAATTCTCGCCCAACTGCATGATCACGAACTGGTCATCGGCTACATCGAACACGGCAAAATCGACGGCTGCCTTTACATGGCGATGCAGTACGTCGAATCCGCCAACCTCAAGCAGGCGATGGCCATCGCGGACGAACGACTGTCCGACCAGATCGGAAACATCCTCATCGACTGCGCCGACGTGCTCGAATACGTGCACGAAAACGGCTACATGCACCTCGATTTCAAACCCGAGAACGTGCTCCTGACCCGCAGCGGCAACATCAAGCTCGTCGATTTCGATCTGTCACAACTTCGTCCCGAGGAACCTAAAAAATTTCCGAAGAATCCAGGCACTCCGGCGTACATGGCCCCCGAACAATTGCTGCGACAGCCGATCGATCATCGCGTTGATATTTTCGCCTTCGGCGTCGCCGCCTACGAGTTGCTGACGTTTGAGAAACCGTTTCCGGGCGGTTCCGCCGATGAAGTGCTCCGCATGCAGCTGGACCGCGTCAGCTTCCTCACGCCGCGCGAACACAATCCCGGCATTCCCCCCCGCCTCGAACAGATCATCCTCAAGTGTCTGGAGACGGTTCCTGACCAGCGCTATCCGTACATGAGCGTGCTGGTGCGTGATCTGAAAACCGCCCTCTACCTCTGATCCTTTCCTCCCGTGAAGATTCTTTTCATCGGTGACATCGTCGGCGGACTTGGCCGGCAGGCCGTCCGCAAACTGGTTCCTGAACTACGCCAGCGCCACGAAATCGACTGGGTTATCGCCAACAGCGAAAACGCCGCCGGCGGTTCGGGGATTACCGTCAATACCGCCGCAGAAATCTACGCGTCCGGCGTGGATGTGATCACCATGGGTGATCATTTGTGGGATCAGAAGGAAGTTTCCAAGCTGCTCGAAAACGAGAAACGGTTCATCCGTCCGCTCAACTATCCCGAAGGCACGCCGGGGCAGGGCGGGGCGGTCTACCAGGTTTCGGAGAACATCAAGATCGGCGTGGCCAATGTGCAGGGCCGCTCGTTCATGACCCCGCTCGAAAATCCGTTTACCACGGTGATGCCGGTCATCGACAAGTTGCGCGAGGAGACACCAATTATCTTCGTCGATTTTCATGCGGAAGCGACGGCGGAGAAAATTGGTATGGGCCGGTTCCTTGACGGAAAAGTCAGCGCGGTGGTCGGCACCCATACGCACGTGCAAACGGCCGATGAACAGATCTTTCCCGGCGGCACCGCATTTCTCTGCGACGCCGGATTCACCGGGCCGCACGAAAGCGTGATCGGCCGTGAAATCGAGCCCGTGATCCGCCGGTTCGTGACCAGCCTGCCGCAACGTTTTGCCGTCGCGAAGGGGCGTGTTTTTCTTCAGGGCGTTCTGATCACCGTCCACGACGGGACCGGAAAAGCCACCGCCATCCAGCGCGTTTCGGAACCTTTGCCTACGGAGTAATCCATGCCACGCAAGACCGGCAGCCAGTGGGAATTCGGAGAACTGTTTGACGCCAAAGAAACGCGCTCGGTCCTCAGCGTTTCGCAGCTGACGACCAGCGTCCGCGCGCTGCTCGAAAAACACATCGGTTCTACCTGGGTTTCCGGCGAGATTTCCAACCTCCGCGTGCAGGCCAGCGGTCACGCTTACTTCAGTCTCAAGGATGAAAAAGCCCAGCTCAGCTGCGTGCTCTTTCGAGGCGAACCGGTAACCGGACGGTCCGCGCTGGACAACGGCGTGATGGTGATCGTTCAGGGTGACCTGACGGTTTACGAGGCGCGCGGCCAATACCAGATGATCGTGCGCGCGTTGGAATTCCAGGGAGCGGGCGCGCTACAAGTCGCCTTCGAGAAGCTGAAACGCAAACTGGACGAAGCCGGTTATTTCGCCAGCGAACGGAAACGTCCGCTGCCGCGCTACGCGAAACGAATTGGCATCGTGACATCGCCGACCGGCGCCGCGATTCAGGATATTCTTCACGTGATTGAGCGACGGCATCCGGCGTTGGAAATGGTGTTGGTGCCGTGTCGCGTGCAGGGGCAGGGGGCTGCGGCGGAAATCGCCGGTGGAATTCAACGCCTCAACGAATGGTCCGCGCAACAAGTCGAGGGTGAAAAACTCGACCTGATTCTGGCGACTCGCGGTGGCGGCAGTCTCGAAGATCTGTGGGCGTTCAATGAAGAAATCGTGGCGAACGCAATCTATCGTTCGGAGCTTTCGGTCGTGTCGGCCGTGGGCCATGAAATTGATTTTACGATCAGCGATTTCGTGGCAGATGTCCGCGCGGCGACGCCGAGTGCGGCGGCGGAAATCATCACCGAGGGCGTGTATTCCAGCATCGGGTTCGTGGATGGCGCTCAGGAGACGTTAAACCGTTTGGTGCGCCATGGGTTCGTTGATCGTGCGGATGAATACAACCACGTGCTCCGACGCCTCACGCGTTCGCGACCAACCCGGAAGATTCAGGACCAGATGCAGCGCCTCGACGATCTGAGTTCGTCGTTGAACCGCACGGTCATCGGAACGGTTCGCGAGATCCGGCAAAAATTTGATTTCACGGTCCGACGATTGACGCAGATCAGACCGACCGAAAAATTGCGGCGCCTGTCCGAAGCCGGTGAGAATTCCCTAAACACGTTACAAACAGTTTTCCGGCACCGGCTGGCTGAGAAACGGGCACGGCTGGATCAGTTGCAAGCCGAACTCAAACTCCTGTCTCCGGATCAGACCATCGCGCGGGGCTACTCGATCACCACCGACGCTGAAACCGGCGAACTGATCCGCGATCACACCAAGTTGAAATCCGGAAAGAAAATCGTTACGCGGGTCAAGAGCGGCAGTTTCGAAAGCGAAGTGAGTGAATAAATTTTAGGGAATTACTGCGATCATGGACGCAAACGATTCCAAAACATAACTTGTCGCCATCGGAATTGCTGAAGACCAGGTGATATCGAAGTGATGGCACCCGGGCTGCTTTTCGATGGAATGGATGAATCGTTTAAGCGATCAATGGAGCAGATATATAATTCTGTTGGAGGAATGTCGAAGGCCGTTGAGGAGGCTTTGAAGCAGGAAATTGCACACAAGCAAACGATGGAAATTCTTATCGTTTTGACCGTGTTGGTTGCTGTGGCTTGTGCTTTTTACCTGATTCTGCGGTTTCTAAAATTGCAAGAATTGAAACATCGAGAAACTAGTGTTCCCGGTCAACCGACGCTGACATCGAGCGTTGATGTTACTACAGATAGAGAAACACCAGTCGATGATTCCCGGTATATGCCACGGTCAGTATAGCTGGAGGAAATCGGACTCAACCTGTCCAGATATTTAGCAGCCCGACGATGTGTGATTCTCGCAAGCCCAGTTTAACAACTGAATATAACATACAGATACTGTCTGCCCACTTACTCGGAAGCCGTCATGAGTTATCGACCACTCACGCAGGCCGTTCTCCTTCATCCTTTTGACCAATCGGATGCCCGCCCGCTGCAACTGTCGTTGCCGGTATCT
>JBDNGP010000145.1:0-10130 GCA_041689265.1 Verrucomicrobiota bacterium | reverse complement strand
GCAGCCGACGATGCGCACGGCATCGTCGAGATTCAGTTCGTTGTTCGCATCGGCAATCTGGCGCTGGAAAGTTTTCGAGACGTATTTCTCATCCACGGCGAGGACGAGCACCTTGTAGTCGGAGAGGAGGGACTTGCTGACCGACTCGCCAAAACCTAATCGATGCAACTCCTCGCCAAAGACGGCGGAGTCGTCCATGGAGCAAAGCACGGTATCGGCTTCTCCGGCCTTCACCTTGGCTTCATCGCCATAAACGCGCGGCGTCGCAGTCATGTAGAGGCGTTTCTTCCCCTTGATGAAATCGGCGTCGTGAACTTTGACGAAATGGCTTTCATCTTCGCCGCTCAACGTGACGCCGGTGGTGCAGTGCGCCTCGTCGCAGATGATGATATCGAATTTTGGCAACCCGGCTTTCTGCGCCTCGGAAACGGTTTGAATGGATTGGTAGGTCGAGAAGACGACGGTCATCTGCGCGACTGTCTTCCGGTGCGCGGCCATGGTGTGAATGGCGTGATGCTGCTGGACAATCTGCCGCGCGGAAGTCGTGGCCGGAAACGCAAGATCGGAGGTCGTGATGTCGCCCTTGTCGTCGTCGGTTTTGGTGGTGCGCTTCCCGATGCTGGTGTCGGAACACACAGCGAGGCTGTGAAGCGGGCGGGCAGATTCAGCCGTCCACTCGCGCAGGCTTTGCGACATCAGCGAGAGCGACGGCACAAGAAACAGAACGTGACCGGTGGGCGCAACCTGCTCGGCAATCTTCAGAGCGGTGAAAGTTTTTCCCGTGCCGCAGGCCATGATGAGTTTGCCCCGGTCGGCTTCGGCGAAGCCGTTGAGCACGTCACCGATGGCGGCGGTCTAGTGCGCGCGGGCTTTCTTCTTCGGCAACACCGCGAGGTCTTGCGGGCGCTGGAGGCTGAACTTTGACCAGTCGATCGGGCTGGCATCGAGATCGTGAACGGTCAGGCGCGTGACCGGTTTGGATTGGTTGGCCAGCGCATGCTCCGCGTTCTTCCCCCACTTGTCAGTTGTGGAGACGATCATGCAGGAGGTGAACAACGCCTTGCCGGAGGCCGTGAAGAACGAATCGATGGCGTCCTTTGCGATGGGGTGTTCCGGGAGGTAGAATTTGCACTGGATGGCGCAGAGCTCTCCGGTGGCACGTTCCTCGGCCACGATGTCAATGCCCACATCGCCGACATTCCCTTTGCGCGGCCATTCGTTCCACATCCAGACGTTCAGGAACCGCTCGGAATAAATGGGATCGAGTTCAAGGTAACGGCAGATAAGCCGCTCGAAGCGGTCGCCGAGATCACGGTTGGAAGACGCTGCCTCGCGGAACTGCGCAAGGACGTCATGGATCGATATTTTCGCCATGCAGACAGACTGAGTTCGCCGCGTGCGAATCAGCCCTGTCGGGAATGGCTTGTCCTCCGTGGTTCTTTACCGGTGCCTGAAAACAAAAGAGGGGCATGTCTACACACGCCCCACTACAGGCACCGCTAAGAGCCCACGAAGGAGCGCTTTCAACACGCCCCCAGCGGGGCGTGCATCGAGCGTTGTCCTTCGTTTCGAAATTAGCGGTTTCGTAGTGGACAGCAGCCGAAGCTACGCGAATTGGTTTTGTTAAAAAATGTTAGTCGATAAGCGTTTTCTAGAATTCGGAACGCGCCGAGAGTAGTGGTGATGGCTACGAAGCGGCAATCCGGGAGTTGAAGAAAAGGAGGGTTCAGGCAACCGCGAGTCCCGGTCGGAGCCTCACCCCGGTTTAAGTGAAACGCTTCCCGTGGTAAACCTCCCTCCAAGTTGGAGGTCAGGGCTCCGCAGGGGAGACTGTCTCAAAACTCTGGAAGCAGAATGAAACGAAGCCATCACCAAGACCTCAAAGGTTCATTCGGAGAACTCGCCCAACCCATCAACTGGCGGCTTGCGGTCCGGGGACCGGGGACCGGGGACCGGGGACCGGGAGCTGGCAGCGTCCCGGCACTCTGGCCGGTGGCTTACGCCTCCTTCACCTTCACGCGATTTCCGTGAATGCGTGTTCGGTTGATCTTCGCGATAATCGCTTTTGCGTGTTCGGACTTCACATCGACGAACAAATGGCGCTCGCGCAAATCCACTTTACCCACAGTCTTCTCCGGTAATCCGGTTTCACCAAGGATGGCCAGTGTGACTTCCTGAACGGTCACGCCCATCGCTTCACCGATGTTCATGTGCAGCCGGACCTGATCTGCGCCGGGAGCGCGGCTCTCGGGTTTTGCAGCTGTTTCGACCGGGTTTGGTGCAGCTTTTTGGGGTTCGATGTTTGCGACTGGTGCCGGTTTGGAAGCGGGAGGCTTTGCCGGCACTTCTATCTTGGGCTTGGCTGGCGGCTCAATCTTCGGTTTGGTCGGCGGTTTCGCTGCGACAGCGGGGGGGCGCTCCACCTTTGGTTTCGCCACGATCGGCGTGACCGTGACCCGTGGTGCTGCGGGTTTCGGAGATGGGGCCGACGGTCTTGAAAGTGATGCCGCGCGCACATCGCGGGGAATGGCAGGGCGCTCGTCACGCTGGCTTGGGTTGCGCGCGGGACGGCGATCATCCATTGGTTGGCGATCACGTCGTGGCTCGCGCTGGTCGCGGTCGGGTGTGCTGTCGGGCCGTGATTGCGGCGGAGATTTAGTTGACGGCGCGTTGTCACCATCCTGCATCTGATGGAGCAATGCGGACGCGATGTCGGTTGAGGGAAACCCTTCCTCTAGCAATCGTTCGATTAAATGATCCTGCCGACGGAACTCACCAGCCTGAAGCGTGGCGCGCAACTTCTTCAGAACATTGCTGTTCCGGGCTTCATCGACATCGTCCTGAGTCGGGATCTGGCCGCGGTGGACACGGGTGTTGGTGTAGCGTTCGATGTTTCGGATTTGAAAGAACTCACGACCTGACACAAACGAAATGGCACGACCGCTTCGGCCTGCGCGACCGGTCCGGCCGATACGATGCACGTAATCTTCCGCATCGTACGGCAGGTCGTAGTTGAACACGACTTCAATGTCATCCACGTCGATGCCGCGTGCGGCGACATCCGTGGCAACCAGAAATTCAAGACCCGATTTGCGGAACCTGTTCATCACCCGATCGCGCTGATTCTGGTTCATGTCACCGTGAAGCCGGTCGGCCATGTAACCCTGCGCTTCCAGGTGTTCCACCAGGTCATCAACCATGCGTTTGGTGTTACAAAAAATGATACCCAGTTTGAGGTCGTGAATGTCGATCAACCGCGTGAGCAAATCGACTTTGAACCGTCGGTCCACTTCGTAATAAACCTGTTCAACCGTCGGAACCGTGAGGGCCTTTTGTTCGATCTTCACGTTCAACGGATCTTTGGAGAACGTCTGGATCAAACGCTGAATGGTTGGCGACATCGTGGCCGAGAAGAACACGGTCTGCCGGCTCGCGGGCGCGCTCTTGAGAATGGTTTCGATGTCCTCGCGAAAACCCATGTCGAGCATCACATCGGCTTCGTCGAGGATGACGGTTTTCAGCTGGTCGAGCCGCAGCGTTCCCCGACGCATGTGATCCATCGTGCGACCCGGCGTGCCGATGACGATTTGTGCACCCTGTTTCAAACCATAAAACTGCCGCTCGTACGATTGGCCGCCGTAGATCGGCAGGGACGAGATGCCGCGTTTGAACAACGTCAGTTTGTGGACTTCTTCGGCGACCTGCACCGCGAGTTCGCGGGTCGGGCAGAGGATCAAGGTTTGAACGGCTTTGATCTGAGGATCCGTGTGCTCGATGGCCGGGATCGCAAACGCAGCGGTTTTTCCCGAACCGGTCTGGGACTGACCGACGATATCGAGGCCCTTCATCATGGGCGGGATCGCTTCGGCCTGAATTGGGGAAGCCTTTTCGTAGCCCAGTTTGTCGATTGCCTTCAGCAGTTCGGCAGAGAGGCCAAGTTCGGAAAATAATGTTGGAGTCATGTGATTCTTTGTCCGTGGAAACGGAGCGAGCGCGAGAGCCTACCGGAATGAAGACATTGATGTTAGTGAAATTTTTGGGTGCCCGACTCCTCCCGGAAAAGTGGAACCCCCCGCGAAACACACCGAAAACACGGAGACCGGGTGCCCGGATTTCTACGCGAAACCCGTTAATTGGTGCCAATTTGCGAAACTCGCGTTAATAATCAATTTCTTGTTTTTTTGTTCTGAGCGCTGAATGAAAATATCAAACAAGTTGAAGTTGATCGCCGCCGGGTCGACGAAAACTGGCGATGGAAAGCTGGGGACTGTTGCTTTGTAGCCCGGATTTTTTGAGCGAGATCCTGAAAAGATCCCGGATTTGATCGGCATATTTACCCTCACCGCGCATACGTTTTCCGAACTCGGCACTGTTTAATTTGCCACCACGCATCTCGCGCAATCGATTCAAGACTTTCTCCTTGCGATCCGGAATATTGCGTTCAAGCCAGTCCTCGAAAAGCGGCCGAACGGTCAGCGGCAGGCGCAGCATGATGTAACTCGCGAACGTCGCGCCCGTATCCGCTGCCGCCTTGAGCAACGCAGGAATCTCTTCGTCGGTGAACCCGGGAATGACCGGCCCGATCATGATGCCGACGGGGATCCCGGCGTCGGCCAACTGGCGAACAGCATCCAGTCGGGCCTGTGGCGACGACGTGCGCGGCTCCATCGCACGCCGTCGATCCGGATTCAAAGTGGTCAACGAAATATAAACTGCCACGGCGTCGTGACTGGCGAGTTGTTGAAGTAAATCAATGTCCCGCGTGACGAGCCGGTTTTTCGTAACGATGCCCACCGGCTGGCGAAACTCGGCGAGCACTTCGAGACAGCGCCGCGTGATCTGCAGTTTCTTTTCGATCGGTTGATACGCGTCCGTCACGCCACTCAGCGCGAGCCATTGCGGTTTCCATTTGCTGGAAGAAAGTTCCGCTCGCAACAATTCCGGCGCGTTTTCCTTCACCATGATCCGGCTCTCGAAATCGAGCCCGGCCGAAAACCCGAGATATTCGTGCGTCGGTCTGGCGTAGCAATACGCCCAGCCATGTTCGCACCCACGATACGGATTCAGGCTCGCGCGAAAAGGAATGTCCGGACTGTCGTTGTAACTGATGATCGACAGGGAAAGATCCCGGAAGAATTTTGTGCGAACAGGCCGGTCTTCCGATGGATCCCATTGCTCATCCCGCTCCATTGTGAGCGGCTCGAAGCGGTTGCCCGGGTTGGAAGAGCTACCCCGGCCTCCATTCGGATCTGACTGTTCCAGCTTCAACAGTTATTGCGTTTCCGGCTTTCGTGCCGCCGCCGCCTCGCTCAATGCCTTCTTCACATCGTCCGCAGAAATTTCAATACGCATGCCGAGGATCAGACAGTTGAACAGCGCGCGCCCGGTGAAGTCTTTGGTGAGGTAGGCGTCACTGCCGGGCATTTCATCCGGCGACACGATGACGGATGTTTCCAAGTCGTACACTTCCACGTGGAATGGTGTGGAATTCCAGTATTCAGGATTGTTCAAATCCATGTCGGCAGAGAACTGGATGAGACGTTTGCGGTTCTCGTGATAGACCCAGAGATCATTCGACACGGGCGAGATGGGCGACACGTAAATGATCTGCGCTCCGTCGATATCCTCCAGATTATCGAACTCCTTTTCGATCATGGCGGCGCGAAGATTTTTGCGCAGCACGTCGTTCGGAAAACGCTTCATGTTGCGCGTGCGAAACAAGTGGTCAGTCACTTCCTTTTCAGTGAACGAAACGACCTGGAATACAGTTCCGGCAGGGTCTGGTTGGTCGAGACGATTAATCGTCTGGATCTTGAACGTGTCATCGCGGACATCGAGGTTCAATTCCGGGATGCGGTAGTCCGATTTCTTCATCGTGACGAGCATCTTGATCTGTGGCAGCCAGACCTCGGCGAACTGGCTTTTGTCACCCGCGTCCAGATCGACTGAAACGTCACGAACCCAGAGTTCAATCGTGTCGCCGGCAGGGTTGTCGATGAAATAGGATTCGTCGAACTGCCACAGGTAGATGTACCGCAACATTTCGAAAAGCGTCTCGCGTTGTGCAACCGGGTGATCCGCCGGGACGCGGGCTTTCGGTTTTGCAGTTTGCGTGGTGGCGCAGCCCGAAAAAACCAGGAGCACGCACAGCAGTTGTAAGAGGGGAAGATACTTTTTCATTTCGGCTTTTTGAGGGTGAAGAAACGGTTGCCACCCAGGGCGCCGTTCAGCCGGTCTGGGATGCGCACGTACTGGCCGCCCGGGTCAAAACGGATGTGATCGGTCATCCACGAATACGATCGACCGGTGATGGGCATTGGGCCGATCCATTTCAGTTCGGCGTAAATATCACCACCTCGGGGGCCGGACTCAAAATATGCGGTCGCGAGTTCCTGTGCGTGGTTTAATAACGCGGCAAATGTCCCGGGCGTGCCGGTGTTTCCAATCCGGGTCAGATTGTTCACCCGTTCATGCACCCGCGGAACGGCTTTAAAATTCTCGTTCTTGTCCTTGTAAAAACCATCGACCTGACCCGCCACGCCACCCGCAGTCATCACGTCGATGATGCTGCGCGTTTCTACCGTGGCGATGTCCAGCTGGGTGTATCCGGCGGGGATGTTGTAAATTCGCGAGTGCAACACCCAGAGCACCCCGAGCATTCCCGCCTTCGAATCGCGTTCGCTCTTGTAACCGTGCTCGCCGGGGAACGGAACCTCGTTGATCAGGAGCAACGCGAGATAGCCGGACTTTGTGGATGAAGGTTCCAGCTTCACGGTGGCGGCGCTCGAGTTCACGGCAAACAACAAACAAAGTGCCGCTATCAGCTGCCTGATGGGAAAGTCTGGCTGACGCATGAATGTGGTTCTAACAACGACTGGCCTGTTTGTCCACCGATACAACGGTTATCGGCACTGTCGTTCCGGGCTTTGGCAGTCGGAGCCCGTGCGTTCCTTTGCTGGAATCGGCCCCCGTCGATTCTCTCGATTTACCCACCGTCAACCTCCTTGTCATCGCGAGCCGGCTGTGCATACTCGCGGCCTTTCGAACATGAGCAAAATTCGCATCGGCATCATCGGTTGCGGCGGCATCACGCAGCAGAATCACGTCCCTGGAGTGGCCATGTGCCATGAGCTGGCGCAGATCACCGCGCTGGCGGACATCTCCGAGCCTAGCATCCAGAAAGTCGCCGGGCTTACCGGTGCAAAGACGACCTCCACCGATTACCGCGATATCGTCTCCCGCGACGACGTGGACGCCATCGTCATCGCCACAGCGACGGACACGCACATGGAAATCGCGAAGGCGGCGATCGAGTACGGCAAACACGTCCTCTGCGAAAAACCACTGGCGCTCCGCCACGGTGAGGCCCGCGAAATTGCCCGGCTCGCCGATGCGAAGGGTGTTACGCACATGACCGCGTTCACGTATCAGTTTGTGCCGGCCATGCGTTATCTCATGCATCTCGTCCAGTCCGGTGCGCTCGGCACGCCGTATCATCTGCGGAGCACGCGCCTTCAGGACTGGGGCAGCCGCAATCTCTCGTGGCGGCAGCTCAAGAAACACGCCGGCACCGGCGAACTTGGCGACATGCTCTCGCACCGGGTGAACTTCGCCCACGAGTTGTTCGGCGACATGAAACGGATCGTTGCCGGCCTGAAGCAGTTTGTCTTCGACCGCCAGGGTTCGCCTTCCGACCTCGATGATTGGTCGGCGTTGATGGTGGAGTTTGTCAACGGCGCAACCGGCATGATGGAGAGTTCCAAGCTCGCGACCGGTCGCAACGAAAGCTGGCGCAGTCTGGATTATCTGGAGATCAACGGCAGCGATTCCTCCTACGTGTTTCTCACTGGCAACTGGAACGAACTGCAGGTCGGCAAGGCCAACGGACCCGGCCTGGAGACGATCAAGATTCCCGAAAGCTTCTGGACCTGGCCCGGCTCCCCGCGCAACCCGCACGAAGGCGATCCGCTGGTGACCTTCCGCTACGACCAGATGTTCGAGTTCCTCGATGCGATCCGCCACCAGCGTCCCGCCTATCCGTCCCTCCACCACGGCGCGAAAACCCAAGCCGTCATCGACGCCGCCGTGCTTTCCAGCGAAGAGAAGCGCTGGGTGGATGTGAAATATTGAAACAGGGCAATTTAACCGCAGATAAACACAGATGAAACATTTACCGCAGAGACACGGAGATCATCTGGCCAAAAAAACGGCAATTGTATTTCGGTGTGCTCCGTGCATCCGTGGTTTGGTTCCTTTATCTGCGTCCATCTGTGGTTAAAAACGAATTGAATTTATGAAAACAGCAGTCATCACTGGAGCCGGCAGCGGCGTGGGCCAGGCCGTGGCCGTCAAACTCGTCAACGAAGGATGGAACGTCGCGATCATCGGTCGTCGTGAAGAAGCCCTCAAAGAGACCCTCGCCAAGTGCGGCGGCGACACCAACCGCGTCCAGATTTGCCCCGGCGATGTCGGCGTGCATGCGGATGTTCAACGCATCGCGAAGTCCGTTCTGGAAAAGTTCGGCTCCGTGCAGGCGCTCGTGAATTCGGCCGGCACCAACATCCCCAAGCGCAAGCTCGACGTGCTGTCCGTCGAGGATTACGAGAAGGTGATGTCCGCCAATCTGAACGGAAGTTTCTATTGCGTGCAGGCGTTTCTTCCGTCCATGCGCGAACAGAAGCTCGGCACGATCGTGAACATTGTTTCCGACGCCGGCAAGCAGGCCAACCCGAAGGCCGGTACCGCCTACATCTGCTCGAAGTTCGCGCAGAACGGACTGACGCAGGCGATCAATCTGGAGGAATGGGAACACAACATCCGCGCCTGCTCGATCTTCCCCGGCGACATCAACACGCCGTTGCTCGACCGCCGTCCGGTGCCGCCACCGATGGAGGCGCGTTCCCGCATGTTGCAGCCCGCGGATCTCGCGGAATGCGTGTGGCTGGTGATCGCGCTGCCGAAGTTTGTCGGCATCGAGGAGCTTCTCATCCGCCCGCTCGGCAACAAGACGAGCTGAGTTTTGGCCACGGATTGAACACAGATGATTCCATGTCTATGGTTGGCTGACGTGGTGCCGCCGCCGAAATGCCTGCTCCGAGAATAGCCCAGCACTTCAGTGCTGGGAAACATGCGGGGAAAACGGGCAAGTCCCGCCAGGGACGGCAGCAGCCCCACCGAACCATTCTTCCGTCCCTGACGGGACTGGGTTCGCGGGAGCGCGGTGTTCCCAGTGCTGAAGCACTGGGCTATTTTCAGCTTTGGCAACCAACCGAATTGAACACAGATGATTCAAACGGAGAGGGATCAACGCTGCGGTTCAGTTCCAGTCCATCTGGGATTCAACCCCGATGGATGAAATGATTTGACGAAAGTGTGCGGGATTTTCGGATGGGCGGCGTCTGGCGGGTAACAACTCAAAGATACCGGCTATGAAAAATTCAAACGCATCACTCGCTCTCGCCCTTCTGCTCTCCTTTGCGGCAAACCTCCCGGCGCAACAAGCCGAGCAAAGCAAATTGGAAAAGGAAGCCAGCCAGGCCATGAAACGGGTCGTCAAAGAGGTGGATTATAGAGAATACTCCCTGTCCGTGGTTGTCCAAGACCTGCGCACCCAGTTTCCCGAAGTGAACTTCATCGTCGGTGAGAAAGTGGAAAAACTGATCATCCGTCTTCAAATGCGCAACGTGACGCTTCCGAATATTCTGGAAGCGCTCCGCATCGCCGGCGGGAACCACCTGTTGGTGGATCAACCCGACAACATGCTGATCACATTCGCGCTCGACCAGCGCGCGATTGATCAGGAAAACGCCGACTCCAAGAAGCCGGTCGTGCGCGCCTTCAATCTGGCTGGTTATTTCGGTGATGCGCCTCCTGAGAAAATGGACGGTTTCTTCAAACAGTTTACGGAACTCTTGGAAGAAACTGCTCAGTTGTATCGACGGGCTTCTCCTACAGATAAATCCATGGAAATGCCGCAATTTAAACTGCACTTCGGAACGAAAATGTTGATCGTCGTCGGCAGTGATGAGTCGATGAGGATTCTCGACGAAATCGTTTACAGTCTGCCGGGTATGGAACGACCGCAGAAACCGTCAACCCGATAAAATGCGGCAGTACCATTGATCCAATCG
>JBDNGP010000144.1:0-7079 GCA_041689265.1 Verrucomicrobiota bacterium | reverse complement strand
CACGTACACCACCCCACACCCGCCTTCGCCGACTCGCTCCAGCAATTTGTAGCGCCCCAGCGTCTGGCCCACGGCTTCGTCGGGTGCATCGGCGAGATCAAGCTTGATCGTGGGACGGGCGGTTTCGGTCTGCGTGGCGAGGAGGGTGTCCGGTTGCTCATGCGCGGTGAGTAAGGCTTCGAGTCGGGCGCGCAGGGCGGGATCGTTTCCGCACACGGCGTCCAGAAAGGCGGCACGTTCGGCGGCGGGTTTAGCTAGTGCCAGCGTGAATAAGGCTTCTTCGTGAGATGGATTCATGGTTCGAGAGTTTTGCATTGCTCGCCAGCATATTTGCCGTCAATCTGCTGGCGATGTTTACGCGGCAATATCCAGTTCCGGATCATTCGTTCTTCCTGTTGGGCCCGCGTGGCACGGGCAAATCCACCTGGCTGCGGCAGGTGTTGCCGGACGCGCTGTGGTTCGACTTGCTCCGCACGCAAACGCTGCTCGGGCTGACCCGGCAGCCGGAGTCGTTTCGCCAACAGGTCGAGGCGCGTCCGCGCGGAAGCTGGGTGGTGGTGGACGAGGTGCAGCGCCTGCCCAGTCTTCTGAATGAGGTTCACGCCTTGATCGCGGAAACCGGGCGCAAATACCGCTTCGCGTTGAGCGGCTCCAGTGCGCGCAAGTTGAAGCGGCTTGATGTCAACTTGCTCGCCGGCCGCGCCATCAACCGCCAGTTCTTCCCGCTCACCGCCGCCGAGTTGAACGACGATTTCGACCTCGACCGCGTGCTGCGCTTCGGCCTGCTGCCGCAGATTCACGCCGAGCCGGCCCACGCGCTCGACGTGCTCGAGGCTTACGTGTCGAACTACATCCGCGAGGAAATCCAGCAGGAGGCGCTGGTGCGAAGCCTGGATTCGTTTGCCCGCTTTCTCGAAGTCGCCACGCTCATGAACGGCCAGATCGTCAACGTGGCCGGACTCGCGCGCGACGCCGCCGTGGCGCGGCCCACCGTGCAGGGTTACTTCGAGGTGCTGGTGGACACGCTCATCGGTTTCTGGCTGCCGGCCTGGCAACGCCGCGCCAAGGTCAAGGAAGTCGCCAGCCCGAAGTTTTACCTCTTCGATCCCGGCGTGGCACGGGCACTCTCCGGACGCGCGCGGGAACCGCTGGAAGGAAGCGAGCGCGGCTTCCTGCTGGAGACCTGGGTGCTGCACGAGTTGCGCGCCGCGATGGCGCTGCACAACACCGGCGGGCAGCTCCACTACTGGCGCACCCCGCACGGCCGCGAAGTGGATTTCATCTGGACGCGCGCCAAACGCGCCGTGGGCATCGAGGTCAAGGCGTCCGAGCGCTGGCGCCCGGAGTTCGGCGCTCCGCTGAAAGGGTTGTTGACGGAAGGCATCGTTCAGAAAGGCTTCGGCGTTTACACCGGCACGGTGGAACTGAAAGACGGCCCGCTGCGCGTCTTGCCGCTGCGAAGGTTCCTCAAGGCACTGGCCCAGGGTGAACTGTTTTCGTGAAGCAATGGAGCACCGGACGAACCGATTCAATGTTCGCGCCTGCCGCTCGGCCTCGAACCGGGCGACGACCTGTTTGGTGTCCATCCCCAGCTTGATGACCTTCAGCGCCACGCGTCGCCGCACGGGCTCGGTCTGCTCCGCCACGTAAACCACGCCGCAACCGCCTTCGCCGACCCGCTCCAGCAGCTTGTAACGCCCGAGCGTCTGGCCCACCGCTTCGTCGGGCGCATCGGCGAGATCGAGTTTGATGGTGGGACGGGCAGTGGCGGCCTGCGTGGCCAGCAGTGTGTCCGGTTGCTCATGCGCGGCGAGAAGGGCTTCGAGACGAGCGCGCAGGGCGTTGTCATCGCCACACTCGCGGTCCAGCCACCCCGCGCGCTCGGCGGCTGGTTTCGTGAGGGCAAGGGCGAACAGGGCTTCTTCGTTAGAGGGAGGCATGGGTTTGGTTGGGCTGGCACGTCGAAGATAAAGTGATGTCCATGACGTAAATTGACATCAAACAGGAATAAGGACATCTTTTCCCCATGAGAACAACACTGACACTGGACGATGATATCCTCGAACTGGCCGCCCGCCAGGCGAAGCTGCGGGGCGTTTCGCTCGGGAAGACCGTGTCGGACCTCATGCGCCGGGGGTTGAGCGCCGCCACCCCTTCGCAGGACAAGGACGGCCTCGTGGTTTTCCAACTCCCCAAGGACTCGCCCAAAGTCACCACGGACGACGTGCGCCGCATCGAAGCGGAGGGCGCATGAAAGGCTACCTCCTCGACACCAACGTGCTGATCGCGCTGCTCTGGCCGAGCCATGCACGGCACGATCTGGCGGTGAAGTGGTTTGCCCGGCACCGCGGCAAAGGCTGGGCCACTTGCCCGCTCACCGAGGCGGGTTTCGTTCGCATCGTGTCCAACGCCGCCTTCTCCCGCGATGCGGTCACTCCCCGGGAAGCCGCCGGCGTGCTGGCGGCCAACACGGCGGCGAAGGATCATGCGTTCTGGCCGGATGAAGTGCCCTTCGCTGAAGCGATCGCTTTTGCCGGGGCACGGCTCGTCGGTCATCAGCAGGTGACGGATGCGTATCTGCTCGGTCTCGCCCTCCGCCGGGGTGGGATGCTGGCCACGTTGGATGAACGCATCGCGGCACTGACCGAACCGAGAACGACGGAGCGCAAGGCGCTGGAGATTGTCGCGTAGCGGCAAGACCAAACCCGAGCCGCGTTTCTCCGCCGGCTTTTCCAGCGCCAGCGCAAACAGGGCTTCTTCGCGGGTCGAGTTCATGGCTGCTTGGTCTCCATGCTCATTTACCGAACGCCCAGAGGTGGTCGGCGCTGCGGACGTAAAGATGGTTGCCCGAAATGGCCGGGGTGCAGGGAACGTTCTCCCCCAGCTTGTTCACCGCCGCCACATCGAGCGTGTCGCCAGCGCGGAGCACGACAAAGGTTCCCGATGTGTTCACCGTGTAGATGAATCCATTGGCGGCAACGGGGGACGCGACATATTGACCACCCGGCCCCAGGCGCTCCCGGTCGAGCAGGCGTTTGCCGCTCTTCGGATCAATCACCGTCCACATCCCGCCGTCCCGCACGAAAGCGATGCGGCCGCGATAGAACAACGGTGACGGCAATTCCGAGAGCCCCTTGGTGGTCTCCCATTGCACGAGGGTGTCCGTGCTGTCATCCCGGCCACCCGGTCGGATGCCGACAAAGCGGTCGGCGTTGAACTTATCCTTGGAGTACGCCTCGTCGGCATCCCATTCCGCCTTGGTGACGACGCCGTCCTTGTTGGCATCGGTAAAGTTGCGCAGTAGGTTTCGCATCGGAAACATGTTGCCTGGGACGTCCTTGGATACTTCCTTGCGAATCTGCCAGATCAGCGTTTCGGGCACTTCCTCAATGGCGAGCTTCCCGTCTTTGTTGGCATCGTGATCGGCCAGAAGCTTGTTCCAATCGAACAGCGGGTCATCCGGCCCAGAGGGATCGCCCATGCCGCTGCCCCCGGCGAAGAGCATCCCATCGCCGGCGACAGGTGTCGTGACCGCCGAGAAGCCCCATCCGCGGACCCACCACTTCGGCTGGCCGCCCTTCAAGCTGTAGGCGGCGACCCGGCCCTTGCCCTGGACCATGAGTTCCTCAACGCCATCGTGCCGCCAGACCATCGGTGTGGAGTAGGAGGAACCGGCCAGGGGACGCGGCGATTCCCACACCGTCCTGCCGGTGGCGGGCGCGAGCGCGAAGAGGGCTGCGTTGGTGCTGTCGCCGTCGTGTTGCAGGATGAGCTGACCGCCCGCGAGGATCGGCGAGGTGGCGGTGCCGTATTCCGAAGGCAGCCGCTCCAACGCGCGCCGCCAGACTTCCCTACCGCTGAAATCGTAGGCGATCAAACCGAATGAACCAAAGTAGGCGTAAACCCGCTCACCATCGGTGCAGGGCGTGGACGCCGCAGGCGAACTGAAGTCATGACATTTCTCAATCTTGTCCGCCGGCGCGATCTGCCGCCACAGTTCGCGACCGGTTCCCGCGTCATAGGCCAGGGTGACCAGTTGATTGCTGACGAAACCCGTCAGGAAGATCCGGTCGCCCCAGACAATGGGAGCGGAAACACCCGGCGGCACCTTGATTTTCCAAAGCAGGTTGGTGTCGGGCCCGAAATGGACTGGCGGCCGGGCGTCCTCGGCGACGCCCGCGGCATTGGGGCCGCGAAACTGCGGCCAGTTCGCCGGGGCCGCGGACAGCGAGCCGGTGGCAATGAGGAGGAGGATGAGTTGCTTCATGGTTTTGTTTTTTGGGTTGGGACTTTTTTGAGATCGGATTTTAGCGCGATTCGGGTTCATGGCTGCTTGGTCTCCGCTTTCTCCTTCGCCTCGGCCGCGTTGATCTCCGCCCACGATGGCGCCTGCCAGACGCGCAGGAAACCGTCCCCGGTCATGGTGCCGATCGCAGTGCCGTCGGGAGAAAAAGCCGTGGAATAATAGAGCGAGCCCGGGCCCTCCAGGGTGAGCACCTCTTGCCAACTGTCCATACTCCAAAGTTTCAGCGCATCCTCCGGACTGGTGCCGCCGGTGGCGAGCCGTTGGCCATCCGGTGAGAAAGCCACCGAGCCAACACCATTGAGAAAGCCGGCGAGCGTCGCTTCTTCCCGCCAGGTGGCGGTGTCCCAGACCCGGGCAAATCCCAAGGCGCTGGCGACCGCGAGGCGTTTCCCGTCAGCAGAGAAAGCCACAGTCAGACCTTCCAAAACGTCGAGGGGCACGTTCGTGGTGCTTTGGCCCGGCAGGTTTCTGCCTTGGACTTGCCCGCTATTTCCGATTCCAATACCTAGCTGTTCATCCGGAGACAGACCAAACGAATCAGAAAAATAAGCTGGTGCCGGCCAGCTCTGGATTTCCCGGGTGGCTTCCAGATCCCATTCGGAAAAGCGATTGTCCGCGATCGTCCAGCAGACCAGGCGATTTCCCCGCGCGAGAAAGTTCAGCGGGGTTACGCTCCCCTCGCCGACTCTGAATTCACGCCGGAGAACCCGCCGCGACACGTCCCAGACCGATATGTTTCCGTCGGCTGAGCCAACCGCCAGGAAGCGGCCATCGGGGGAAAAGAGGCTTCCCGAGTAATTTGTGATTTCCAGCAATGGTTCCTTCTCATGGAAGTCAACCCCGGACCAGCGCGTCACCTGACCCTGCCGATCCAACGTAACGACCGAGCGGCTGTCGGGAGCAAAGCGCCAATTGGAAATTCTATCCGGCCAGGTGATGCTTCCCCGTCGTGGATGAGTTGCGGAAGTATCCCACACGCCAACTGTGCCGTCCTTACAGCCGCTGACGAGGGTCTTGTTGTCGGGCAGCAACACCAGCCGCCACACTTCCAAACGATGACCGTGCAGCACGTCCAGACACTGGCGACTGGCGACTGGCGATGTCCCAGGTGCGAATCGTTTGATCCGCGCTGCTGGAGGCCAGCTTTTTCCCATCCGGCCAAAACACCAGAGAGCCGACCCATGATTTGTGGCCTTCCAACCGCCCGATTTCCTTGCCGGTGGCGACATCCCACAGGCGGATGTCCGACTCGCCGAAGCCGGCAGCTGACGCCAGCGTTTTGCCGTCCGGTGAAAACATCAGGGCGGTGATGATAGACTTCGACCCCACCGCTCTCCACAGCTCCTTGCCATTGCGCAGATCCATGAGGCGAATCTGTCCGGACACCGCCCCATACGCGGCCAGACCCAAATCCGAGGTTGCGGCAAAGCCGGTTGGTGCAGCCCTATTTACCTGTTGTTCACAAGGATAACTGGCCAGCTTGGTTCCTTCGGGTGTGCGCCAGAGGGTGATCCGTCCCGCATCGGTTAGGGTCGCGAGCGTCCGGCCGTCCAAGGAAAACGCCAATCCCAAAGCAGCACCGTCCAGGGGAGATTCGGCCACCATCGGGCGAGTCGCCGGGCTCCAAAGTCGCAACGTATCTTGCGGCTTCCCCGATGCAACTTCGGTGACGCTGGTGAACGCCAGCAAGGATTCAGCGGATGAAAAAGCGGCGCGCACCGAACCTTCCCCAACCGCGAGATGGGCCACCTCCTGTCGCGTCTGGAGATCGTAAACGAACAGCCCGTCCCTATGGACCAGGCCGATGGCCAGCCAGTTGCCGTCGGCAGAAGCCGCAAGCGACTGGACTTCACTTTTCTGACAAAGCGTGAACAGCGCATCGCTGTGGGTTTGCTGCCAGAGGTAACGCCATTCCCAGCCGCGCAAGTCCTTCTGGCCGGGTTGGGGCCGCTGGCGGTTCAACAAGTCCTGTGCGCGGCCCAGATTGCTCCCGGCGAGCGCCTGCTTGGCCACATTCATATCCGAGGCGTAGGCGCGCTGCCGGGCGGCGAATTCGGCGGCCTCGGCCTGACGGCGTGCCGCATCTGCCTGCTGACGAAGTTTGGCTTCGCTGCCTTGGGCTTCGAGCGCCTTGGCTTCCGCTGCCAAGGCAGCTTGTTTGGCCCGAGTGGCCCGCACCGACTGCAACGTAGTGGCGGCGATGCCGAGCAAGAGCGCCACCGCGACCGCCGTCCCCGCCGCGAACACCAGTTTGTTCCGCCGAAACGCCTTCTGAAAGCGATACGCCGCGCTCGGCGGCCGGGCGGTGACCGGTTCGTTGTTGAGGTGCCGCTTGAGGTCCGCCGCGAGTCCGTTGGCCGTGTCGTAACGGCGCGCCCGATCCTTCTCCAGGCACTTCATCACGATCCAGTCGAGATCGCCCTTGAGCTGGTTGGCCAGCTTGGAGCTTTCGACCGAGCGGCGCTTGGCGGCGGTGGTGAGATCGTCGCCTTGCAGGGTCGCCAGCTTGGTGCTGGGCCGGGGCGGTTCGACCTCGCGGATGGTCCGGCGCATGGCGTCGATGCCCGAGGCCATCAGGGTGCGCGGATCGAACGGCGTGCTGCCGGCCAGCAGTTCGTAGAGCAACACACCGAGGCTGTAGATGTCGCTGCGCGTGTCGATGTCCAGCCCGCTCATCTCCGCCTGCTCCGGACTCATGTAAGCCGGCGTCCCGATGAACTGGTGCAACTGCGTGTAAACCGTGTTGTCCGTCAACCGCCCTTCCGTCGCCTTG
>JBDNGP010000143.1:0-5657 GCA_041689265.1 Verrucomicrobiota bacterium | reverse complement strand
GTAGATGGGAATGCCTCCTTTCCGGAGCATCTCCACCTTGGCTAGGTTGTTGTCCACGCAGATGACCTCGTGCCCCACCTCTGCAAAACACGCTCCTGTTACCAATCCAACGTACCCCGTCCCGATTATTGCTATTTTCATTCTGCTATGAATCCCTGTCTGATCGTCGTGAAGTGGAGTTGAACAAAATGGAAACCATGGAGCTGACCACGGCAATGCGTCGCCCCCATGAACTCAAACCACCCGTGCGGCCGCTCTACTGGGACGGTGGCGAAAGATCCAGCGCCGAAGGTGAAATAAACGATCCGGCAGGGACGCTGTTCGTCGGGATCAGTTCCGGGTTGCTCTTGATCAGTTTTTGCAGTGCGATCTGGGCTTCCATCTGCCAGGCCGAACGCTGGGAGTACGGATTTTCGGCACCCTGACCCATCAGTTCCTGATAGATCCGGAAGGCCTGTTCGTTCTCACCAGCCGCCTGAAGCAGTCGAGCCTCGTTCACCTTCGCACGATTGACCACCGACGATTGAGGGAAGCGCGAGATGACCTCACGATATTTGACCAGCGCCTGCTCGGAATTGCCCTGTGCGTCGAGACTCACCGCGATACCGAGAAACGCCTCGGGAAGCAGCGGGCTTTCACTGAAATCAGTGACAAATTTATTGTAGCTCTGCTGGGCGGCATCGTAGTTGCCCGACTCGTAAACCTTGGCGGCGGCCAGCAGTTGTGCGTGCTGGGCGATGCCGGTCGATGCGAATTGATCCGCAACTTTCCGGTATTCCTCCGCCGTCGGTTTGGCTGTGTCTTCACCCGCCTTGAGCTCAAGCGTGAACAACCCGTTGGACGCCGCCTGTTCGCGGGCCTCGGCGCTGTTGTCAGAATAAACATAAAACAGCCCGATCAGGCCGACAGCAAATATGCCCGTCACGATGGGTTTCCAGTTCTCGCCGATCCAGTGAGCGATCTCTTCCGTGCTGATGCCGGGTGATGTTTGTGAATCCATATTGAGCGGCGAAATCTCACGAGCATCGATTTAAAACGCAAGACAGAAATCGGGAAAAAATAGCGAAAAACTGAAGAATCCAGACAAAGCCCAGCGATCTGGTGTGAACGTCATCGAGCGCGCGCTTCTGCGGCCAGCGGTCGGTCGTCGTTCTGATCGTCCGGTTCTGTGACCGGTTATTGCGGTGTCGCCACCCCGGTCGGCCGCAACGAGCTGGCGCGCGTTCCTGCGTGCTGGTTGATGAAGACCGGGAGCGTCATCAACGGCAGGACCCGGTTGGCTGCGCCCAGTTTGATAGCCTCCTTCGGCATCCCGAACACGACACAGCTGCTCTCGTCCTGGGCGACGGTTTCAGCCCCGGCGTTCTTCAGACTGAGCAACCCACGCGCGCCGTCCGAACCCATTCCCGTCATGACAATGCCGAGGGTTCGCGAAGCGTTTCCGCAGTTCATCGCGGATTCGAAGAGGACGTCCACGGCTGGCCGCTGATGATGGACTTTCGGGCCCTCATTCAGCAGCACCGTGTAGCCCGCACCGTTGTTCTTCAACAGCATGTGATATCCGCCCGGCGCGATGAGCACGCGCCCCGGCTTGACCAAGTCGCCGGATTTGGCCTCGATCACTTCGAGCGAACACAATTCATCCAGACGCTTGGCGAACGTCGTGGAGAAATACGCGGGAATATGTTGGACGATGCAGATGCCCGGCAGATCGGCCGGCAGCCGCGTCAGCACTTTTCGCAGCGCCTCGGTGCCGCCGGTCGACGCCCCGATCAAAATGATTTCTTTCGGGTGATAGGTGCGACCGATTCCCTCGACGGACGTCGGCCGGGAATGAAATTCGGTGTGCTGGTGCTCCGGGTTCCGGCGGAACTGACTGGCGGAGGCGGCCTTGATTTTCTCGACCAACACCGCCGCGCCCTCGTGACTGATCGAGTAACTCTGCGGCTTCGCCATCACGTCCACCGCTCCGGAGTGAAGTGCTTCGAGCGCCTTGCGCGAACCGGCGGTCGTCAGCGAGCTCACGATGACTACCGGCATGGGCCGATGTTGCATGATGAGCTTGAGGAAAGTAATGCCATCCATGCGCGGCATTTCGATGTCGAGCGTGATGACGTCGGGGTTCAGGGAAAGAATCTTGTCGCGCGCATCGTAAGGATCGCTGGCCGTGCCGACAACTTCGATGTCCGGATTGTCACCAAGCCATCCGGTCAGACATTTCCTGACAACTGCTGAATCATCAACGATCAGCACCCGGACAGCCTTGGTTTTCATTTCTTATCCAGGATTCCAAACAGTTTCTGGACCTCATCGAACCGCTCCAGGGTCTTGATCATGTAACGCGGCAGATCGTCGCCATTCAGCCCGAGAATCTCCAAAGCGTCAGACCGTCCGCGCAGGGCAAACGCCTGATGGCCAAACCCGAATCCCAAAAAATGCGCGATCATATTACCCAGATAAACAAATGACGCCTGTTTCTCGAACGGCTTGGCGGCGCTCGGCTGATGATGGAACCAGACCATGCTGACGAGATTGGCCGGGAACTTCCAGCGCGCCAACAGGCGTCCGCCGACTTCGGCGTGCTGCACTCCCAGCAGTTTCTTCTCTGATTCCAGCAGTGAAGATTGGTTTTGTTCCGTCTCTTCGATCACTTTCGCGTAGATGTCTTCCAGAGCGCCGGCGAGCACAAGTTTTCCGACGTCGTGCATCAGGCCGCCGGTGAACGCGATGTTCGCATCCTCCCCGTGTTCTTCGGCCATGATCTGGGCGGCGACGGCGGTGCAGACCGAGTGTTTCCAGAGTTCGCCCTCCTCGATGCCGTAACCCTTTTGAGCGGACCCGAGAACTCGTGCTCCGCTGACCGCCAGGACGATTTGATAAACCTCCTTGAACCCAAGCCGCACAATCGCCTCCTGAATATCATCGACCGGGGAGCGCCCCGCGAAGTGCGCGGTGTTGCAGGTTTGCATCACGGCGGCGGTGAGCGATTGATCGTAGGTGATCACTTCCACCACTCTGGCGCTGTCCACGTCCGGATCGTTCAGCAGACTCAGCAGCTGGGGCAACACCTTGGGCGCCGGCGGCAGATGTTTTACCTTGTCAATGTAATCGTCTAGCTCCTGCATAAAACCACCTCATCTTGTTGGCCGGATACCTTCAACCGGACTTCTCCCGTCGCCAGATTGAGATAAACGGATCGACTCACCATGCCCCCCACCTGTTCGGCGTGAATCTTCAAATTGTGATCCACGAGAATTTTTTTGAGCGTCTCGTAGTTGCGCTTGCCGATGCTGAAAAATCCGCTGCTGTCCATCACCTGCGCACCGCCAACCACGCAGATCTGCAGGCGGTACTTGTCCGCCTTCAGCTGGTACGCCGCGCGGAACAATGCGGGGATCCCGGTGTCCATGAACATCGCCGGCTGGTTGGTCGCCTTGGTCGCGTCGATCTTGGACTCCGGCAGCATCACATGGAGCAGGCCGCCGACCTTTTGTTCGGGATCATAGATGGTCACGCCGATACAGCTGCCCAGCGAATAAGTCGCGAGCGTGACATTGGTGTTGTTGGTCACAGCCATGTCCGCGATGCCAACCACCACTTTCTGCTCAAATAATCCGGCTAATGAAGGGGACGCCATAGTGGGTTACTTTTTCTTGTAGACGCTGGGCCGCACACACTTCACGGCCACGTCCAGGCCGTTCAGACTTTCAGAATGCCCGATCAACAGATGTCCGTCGGGAACGAGATACCGGGACAGCTCATTGACGAGCTGTTCCTGCGTGGGCCGGTCAAAATAGATCATCACATTACGGCAGAAGATCAGGTCAAACGGTCGGGTAAATGAATACGGCGCCAGCAGGTTGATCCGCTGAAACGTGACCCGCGCGGCGATGTGCGGCTTGATGCGAAACTGCCCGTCCCATTCGCCGATGCCCTGTTGGCAGAATTTTTTCAACCACGGCTTTGGGACCGTGGCGGCGCGTTCCAGTGGATAGACCCCCGCGCTGCCCTTGGCCAGTGCCCGCGTGGAAATGTCGGTCGCCATCACCCGCCAATCCCATCCCGCTTCAAGTGGAAAATGTTCCGCCAGATAGAAGGCGATGCTATACGGTTCCTCACCGGTGGCGCAGGCGGCGCTCCACACCGTAAACGGCCTGCCCTTTTTCACGACTTCGGGAAGGGCCGTGTTCACCATGAAATCAAAGTGCTCCTGTTCGCGGAGAAAATTCGTGAAATTCGTGGTGAGCGAGTCGACCACCTGGGTGAACTCCTCTTCATCCGCCTCGTTTTGCAGATAGTCACAGTACCCTTCGAACGTCTCAATCCCGTGATGGCGCATCCGCTTGCCGAGCCGCGAGCGGATCAGGTTCTGTTTGCCCTCGTGCAGCCGGATACGGCACCGCTCGTAGATCAGAGCGATGATGTAATCGAATGCTTTGGCCTCAGCGGTAGCTACCGTCATATTTCAATAATTCACGTCCAGGGCCGGAACAATATTCGAGCCGATGACGAAAAGTGCTCCCCTGAAATCGGCAGTTTTTCACCAAACTTGATCGCAATATGGCGAAAAAAATATGCCCGATCCGTGGAATGCGGCAAATCAATCGCAAACCCACGGATTCCCTGATATTTGCCCCGCTCACACCGATTCAGGGCCCGACAGACAACCTCGGGAGAATCGCCCGGTTCGTCCAAAGGGCCAACGGCCCGCACCATACCAGCCCGGGGCAACGTCCCGGGAATGGCCGTAATTTCCATGGAGCCCTGACAGGGCGAACCATAGGAATACGAAATGATGAAACGCCCCTTCAGGGCTTCCCCAAATTCGGAACCTGACCCGGGGCGATGCCCCGGGCTGGTATGAAACTGCACCGTTGGTCTTCGGACATGAGGGCGCTCCAAACCAAAGAGTTGCCCGGTCGAAGTAAATCACTATCGTCCAGCCCGTCATGAGAACGCCAACGGCCAACGCTTCCCTGATCGGAAAAACCGAAATTGGCCCAGTGAGACCATTGGACTTACAAGTATGAACACCACTGCTACCGTTAAGATTTTCCTCGTTCACGGAGATCCAGCGTCGCTGAGGACCGCCGAGATCTCAAACTGGACGGGCAAAGCGGTTGCCGGTCCACGGTCTCAACTGGATGCGGTGCTAAAAAGAGAGGAAGCCGGCAATCCTGGTGTATATTTCCTTACCGGCATCAACCCGGATACAGGAAAGGAGCGTGTTTACATCGGCGAGGCTGAATTGGTGCGAAGCCGTATCAAGGGGCATCTGGATAGAGACTTCTGGAAGGTGATTTCTTTCTTTGTAAGCAAAGATGAGAATCTGACCAAAGCCCATATCAAGTACTTGGAAGGAGAGTTGATCGAAAGGACAAGGCGCGCCGGGAGATACGAGCTTGAGAACAGCAATTCGAGCGGCTCTCATCTGCCGGAGGCCGACGCGGCCGACATGGATATCTTTCTGGCGCGGATGGAGCAGCTGCTACCCATTCTTGGCCAAGATTTTCTCAAGGGCACATCCATTAACTAACTGGAATAACATGGCGGATAAGAAGCGGGGGAGATAGGATCCGGCGCATGAGATTCAAGAGCGGCAACGAGCAGGGAGGATTGTTCGATTATCAGGAACGCAAGGAGGCTCTGAGCCTGCT
>JBDNGP010000142.1:0-17905 GCA_041689265.1 Verrucomicrobiota bacterium | reverse complement strand
CCTCAAGTCTGGAACTTTCGTCAGCCGCAGCCTGAACACCCTTTGACAAACACAACCACCCGACTAAAGTCCCCAAACACCCGCTGACATCCCACTTAAAAGCCTCCAACTTTGGCTCCGCCTCCTCTGCCACCTTAATCATCACCTGGTCAAGATTCGCAGCGGAGTGCCGGAAATCATCCGGACACACCTGCTGGCTCATGAGCTGACCCATCTGGAATTGGAGACCGAGGCGCGTGCAAAAGGTCGCAACCGGTTCTTCGCCTCCACCCGTCAGACCGAGGACGCCGCAGCCGCTCTCTTCCACGGTGACCTGCGCAAAACGAAGAAGCGCGGGTATTCCGACGATTCGTTGCGGTCGCTTTCATCTTTGTGGGTGCGAGGTGTTAGTGGATTCCTGTTCAACTGCCCGCTGGACATGGTGATTGAGTCGCGCCTGTGGCATCGGATTCCGGCGCTTCGTCCGGCGCAGTTTATTTCAACCCGCAAAAGTGTCGATGAGGCCTACCGGACGAACACCAACACGGAGGTGCGTGAGATCACTCCGGGGTTGATCCTGCGGGCCAGCCTGGCATTGAACGCCGCGTTCTGCCTTTTCCTGGACGACTTGTATCAGGGCGCAACCGCCTACGCGGGCCTTTATCAAGGTGAGGAGTCCTTTGCGCTGGCTCAGCGGCTCTTCCGGCGCTGGCGTGAGCGGGCCTCACAACTCGAACCGGGTGACGAGTACGACCTCGTGGACGATTTTGCGGACATGCTGGGTCTGAGTGGCTGGTACGTCTGGCAGCCGGACCCCGGCGAGCATCAGGCAACAGGTGCTGCTCGCAAAGAGGGGATCACTGATCCGGAACTCCTGAAATTGAAACAACCGGCATCGTTCTTCTTCTTGTTGGACGCGCTCAAACGTTTTGACGAGCTGCCGGTTGAGGAGGTGCAAAAGATCGTGTTTGAGATCGGCGTCATTGGCCAGAATGGTCTCGACTACGCTTTACCAGACGAGAAATACACACTCACGACTCTGCCTGACGAAAAGTTCAGCGGGCTCCACCTCATGTGCCTCATGTTCGCTGGCTTCAAGCAGATCGCGCCGGGCCATGACGTGGGCATGGATCTGGAGGAGCCGTTCCTGAAGGCGCTGGAGGCGTTCCAGGTCGGTGGGGCGTAGTGATTCTTGAATCCTGACGGCCTCCCTCCTGTTGTTGTCACGTCACGTTCTTTTTGCGGTCTGAATTTCTGATTGTCAGTTGTTCGCCACAGCCGTGGCCTGAATTCAGCATTGTCGGCAGCTTGTTCATCCGGTTCAATCGCCGCTCCTGAACTCCCTTTTACGACTTGAGACTTTTACACACATCGGCGGCTGGTGCGTCCAGCAGCCCAGGCACCCTGGGGAGCCTTTCGCCCACGTTTGGATTCAAGGTGGGCCGGTCCGGTGCGCACGCCGCCCGGACGATGATGCTCGTCGACCTGACGACGCTCCTGGAGTCTGCGCCGTTAACGGCCAAGCGTGAGGATTGCCACCGGCTTATCGTTGAGGAGAATGTTCTCGGAAAAAAGACCACCAGCAACCGCTGGCTGACGGCTCGGCATCTGACCGACCTCTACGCCCTTGACCCGTCCGTGACCGTGTTCCGGCTGCTCAGGCACTTTTGGAGCGCTGATCCCGCTGCCCGCCCCATGATCGCGCTGCTCTGCGCGAACTCGCGGGACGCTCTACTCCGAATGTCGGCCAGACGGGTCCTGGAGGCCCGGCCCGGCCAGGTGCTGACCAGCGGCGACTTCGTTGAGTTTTTCGAGCACGAACTTCCAGGACGTTTCAGTGACACGATGCAGCTCTCCCTGGCGCAAAATGTGGCTGCCACCTGGACCCAGGCCGGGTTCTTCACCGGCAAGAGGGCCAAAGAGCGCGTCCGCCCGATAGTCACGCCCGCCGTCGCCGCGTATACACTCGCCCTCGGCTTTCTCTGCGGTCTGCGGGGACAGCTTCTGCTGGAGAGTTTCTGGGCACGTCTGCTGGACGTATCGTGCGACCAGGTCGTCCAGTTCGCCCAGGAGGCGGCAAAGCGCGAGTGGCTGGACTTCAAGGGCGCGGGAAAAGTCTTTGAAATTAATTTCAAACAGGTATTAACGCCCCAGGAAATTCAGAGTTCTCATGGGCCAGATTGAACGATTAGTCCACAGCTACGACGCGCGGGTGTCTTTGCCCTGGGAGCAAAACCTGGCCGGGCCACAGCGCGTCTGGTTCGCCGTATACAATAAATCCGAAGAGCGGCGACTGCGTCGGCGGCTGGAGGAATTTGAGATTTCCACCGGAAAGGCCAAGCGCAAGTGGAAGGCGGTTGACCTGACGGACGCATTCGCGCGTTGGTTGTCTGGTCATGAGTACCGGGACGGCTACTTCGAGACTCCGGAACACCTGGTTGGTGATTCACCAGCCATGGACGACTTCCAGGACGCCGTAACCCAGCAGGTGACGAGCGTACTCACCTCGTCGGGCGTCGATGACTCCACTGTCGTCGGTGTATACGGTGTCGGCAGCTTGTTCGGCTTTATGAAAATATCTGAACTCGTGGCGCGGGTTGAATCGGCCATCCGGGGGCGGTTGCTGGTGTTTTTCCCGGGCGAGCACGAGAACAACACCTACCGGTTCCTGGATGCGCGCGAAGGCTGGAACTACCTGGCGGTCCCCATCACGGGCGAAGAAGGAGCAATGAAAGCATGAACCTGGGCGAACTGTTTTCCACCAATCCAAAAAACCTCCAGCTGCTCAACAACGGCGTGGCGTTCGTGAAGGACGTGGTGACGCCAGAGGAGTTGAAGACCCTCCGCTTTGAGTTGCAGACATTCGTCTGCGAAGGAGAGTACTCCAAGGGGTTGGAAAAAATCCTCCGCAGCTATCTGACCAGTCTGGATCGCCCGGAGCAGCCTGCCGTCTGGGTGTCGGGCTTTTACGGATCGGGAAAATCGCACCTGGGCAAGATTCTGCGCTACCTGTGGAATGACTTTGAATTTCCCGAGGACAAGGCCCGCGCCCGGGGCCTGGCCACTTTATCGACCGATGTCGTCGAACTGCTCAAGGAGCTGAGTACGGCGGGCAAGCGCCTGGGCGGCCTCCACGCGGCATCCGGGACCCTGCGGGGGGAACTCGGCGACAACGTGCGCCTGTCCCTACTAAACATCATATTCCGGTCGGTCGGACTGCCCCCCAAGTACCCGGTTGCGCGGTTCGTACTCTGGCTGCGAGAGAACGGACAGCTGGAGGCCGTCAAGAACCGCATCGAAAAGGCGGGCCGCGATTTCAATAAGGAGCTGAACAACCTGTGGGTCTCGCCCGTATTGCACAAGGCCCTGGTCGAAGAGGGCCTGGGCTCATCCGTCAGTGACCTTTCAAAGTCCCTGACCCAGCAGTTCCCGAACGCGAAGGACATCACCCTGGACGAAATGCTCCAGGCGATCCGCGACGCCCTGGAGATCAACGGGCAGCTCCCCGGTACGCTTGTCGTGCTTGATGAGGTCCAGCAGTTCATCGGCGAGGACAGTGATCGAACCCTGCAAATTCAAGAGGTGGTCGAAGCCTGTTCCAAGCAGCTCAACAGCCGGTTGCTCATCGTGGCGACCGGCCAGTCTGCCTTGAGCGGCACGCCCCAACTCCAGAAATTGCGTGACCGGTTCCGGGTCCCGATCCAGCTCAGCGACACCGACGTCGAGGCTGTCATCCGCAAGGTCATCACTGCCAAAAAGCCGGACAAGACCTCCACCATCAAGAAAATCATCTCCGATCACGAGGGCGAGATCACGCGGCACCTGAACGGCACCAAGGTCGAGTCCCGGACAGAAGACGATTCTGTATACATTGCCGACTACCCGCTGCTGCCGGTCCGGCGGCGGTTCTGGGAAAAGGTGCTCAGGGCGGTGGATGTGGCGGGCACGGCGGCCCAGCTGCGCAACCAGTTGGGAATTGTATACGAAGCGCTCAGGACCTACGCGGACCACCCGGTCGCGACGGTGGTGGGCGGCGACGCCATTTACTGGGTCAAGGCCACCGACCTGCTTCAGACCGGCATGCTCTCGCCGAAGGTCGATGAGCTGATCCGGAAGCTGGACGACGGCAAACCGGACGGGCGGTTGATGGCGCGGATCAGTGCCCTGGTCTATCTGATCAACAAACTGCCGCGCGAGACCGGGGCTGACATCGGTGTCCGGGCGACGGCGGAAGTGCTGGCGGACCTGTTGATCGAAGACCTGACGGCAGGCAGTTCCGAGCTGCGAAAGCGGGTGCCGGAGCTTCTCCAGGCGCTGGTCCAGGACGGGCACCTGATGGTGGTGGACGAGGAATACCGCCTCCAGACGCCGGAGAGCGCCAGCTGGGACGCCGAGTTCAAGAAGAACTACAACCGCATCGTCAATGACGACGCCCGGATCGCCGATGAGCGGGCCGACCTGCTCCGGGCGGAGTGCGCGGACCTCAAGAATTTGAAGGTCATCCAGGGCAACAGCAAGGTCGCCAGGAAGATCGAACTCTTCACCGGCTCCGAGACCCCGGTGCCCACCGGCCAGGGTGTGCCGGTCTGGATTCGCGACGGCTGGACGGTGGACGAGAAGTCCATCATCGCCGAGGCGCAGAAGGCGGGAGTCGAGGGCGCTCTGATTTTTGTATACATTCCCCGCAGGTCCCATGAGGACCTGAAGAAGACCCTGGCCAGCCTCAAGGCGGCGGAGGAGACGCGCAACATCAAGGGCACCCCTACCACCTCTGAGGGCATCGAGGCGCGCGGGGCCATCGAGACCCGGAAGTCGGTGGCCGAGGGCAAGCTCAAGGGCATCGTCACCGAGATCATCAACGGGACCAGGGTGTTCATGTCCGGCGGCAACGAGATCGCCGGGATGTTCCTGCGCGACCGGGTCGAGGAGGCAGCCAAAAATGCCCTGACGCGTCTTTATCCGCAGTTCGATGTGGCGGACGACCCCCGCTGGGAAAAAGTCGTGGACCGCGCCAAGAAAGGCGACGGCAACGCCCTGGAGACGCTCGGGTTCAAGGGCGATCCGGAAAAACACCCCGTCTGCGCCGTGATCCTGGGCTTCATCAGCGCCGGTAAGAAGGGCAACGAAGTCCGCAAGCAGTTCGCCTCCGGCCAGTACGGCTGGCCCCAGGACGCCATTGACGGTGCCCTGTTGCTGCTGTCCGTCGCCGGGCATTTGCGCGTCACGCAGAACGGCCAGCCGTTCGATCCACGTCAGCTCGATCACGCCAAGATCGGCGTCTGCGATTTCCGCACCGAGCATGTGACCATCTCCGCCGCGCAGAAGCTGGCGGTACGCAAGCTCTTCCAGGCGGCTGGTGTTGGCTGCAAGCCCGGTGAAGAGGCGGCGGCAGCCCCCGAATTTATCACCAGGGCAATCGAGCTGGCCGAATCCGCTGGCGGCGATCCGCCACGACCGGCTCAGCCCGTCGTCGGCACGATCAAGGAGATCAAGGCGCTGGGCGGCAACGAGCAGCTCGCGAAGCTCCATGAGGAGCGCGACGCCCTGACAAAAGACCTGGCTGCCTGGAGCAAGGACGCGAAATCGATCCAGGACCGACTGCCGCGCTGGACCAGCCTGAACCATCTGGCTGATCACGCCAACGCGCTGCCGGAGGCCGCAGAGGTACGGCAGCAGATGCAGACCATCGAGGCTGAGCGGCAGCTCCTGGCTGATCCTGAGCCGGTTGCGCCGCTGTGCGACCAGCTCACCCAGATTCTTCGGGACAAATTGACCGCCCACCACACCCGCTACCAGCAGCTCCACCAGGACGGCATGGCTGCGCTCAAGCAGTCGGACGCCTGGTCGAAGCTAAGTGACGAACAGCGGGGTTCAATCCTGGGAAAGCACGGCCTGACGTCCGTGCCTGGGATCAAGGTCGGCACTGAGGCCGAGGTCATCACCAGCCTGGAGGCCATGAACCTGGAGATGTGGCAGGCCCGGTGTGACGCGTTGCCGCAGCGGTTCCAGCAGGCGCAACGCGAGGCCGCCAAGCTGATCGAACCCAAAGTTGTATACATGACACTTCCCCCGGCGACGATCCATAATGATGCCGAGCTGGACGCCTGGCTGACCAAGGTGAAGGAGCAGGTTCAGGAAAAACTGAAGGACGGGCCGGTGGCAATCGAGTAAAGGAGAAAATATGTTGAACTGGATAAAAAAGCATTACCCCTTGTTGATTAGCTTGGCAGCGGCAGGTGGCCTTTTGTGGTTCTGGTTTCCAGCTCTGCGTGCGAGCGATGTTGGCTCATTGGTTCAACTAACTGCGGAGGAGTTCTACAGCGCAATCGGAAAAGCCACGGTTATCATTGCGATTTTACAGTTCGGGCTTGTGACCTGGGTCAAGGTCAGGATTGAAGAGTCAGTCAAGCATGACAATGCTAAGAAATTGGAGGACTACCGCAATGACATTAAGATTCGTGAGCAGGCATCGAAGATCGCCGAACTGCTTGCTCATGCCAGATGGAACCAAGGTATACACGGGGAAATCTTCGACCGGAAAGCTTGGGAACTCAGCCTCTGGCTGCCCACTGATATTTGTTGCCAGTTGACCGTGTGCCTCGCGGAAAAAAGGGACATCGACAGCATCAAAAAGCTCTTGATCGAAGTAAGAAAGCTTCTACTTAAAGACAAAGCCGGTGACCTAATCGCGGCTAACATTCTCCACACAGAGATTGTGGAGCCGCTTCCGAAAGCCTGACCATGCCCCCCCTCCACTCAACTCTCCGGAAACAGCTTGAAGCCGCCGTCAAGCAGGCGCGGCGGACGGCGGAGGCGGCAGCCACGGTCTCCTTGGAGCGGCTGGCAGTCGGCGGCGCGGAACCGGGCACTCATCTCAGCGTGGATGAGCGCCAGTTGCGCAACCGGCTCCGGGCGCATGGTCGGCAGCTCGGCGATCAGCGCGATCCCAAGACCGGAGCGCAGTCCATCAACCGGTTGATCCACGAGTGCGCGTACGAGTACTGGCACCGGATGTTGTTCGCCCGGTACCTGGCTGAGAACCATCTGCTCATCCACGAGACGGAGGGGATTCCGGTTACGCTGGCGGAGTGCGATGAGCTGGCGGCGGACGAAGGCGCGCCCGACGGCTGGACGCTGGCGGCGCGTTACGCGGCGCGGATGTTGCCGCAGATTTTCCGGCCTGACGATCCCGTGCTCCAGATCGGCTTTGCGCCGGAACACAAACGGGCTCTGGAGAAGCTGGTAACCGACCTGCCGGGCGACGTGTTCACCGCCAGCGACAGCCTCGGCTGGTGCTACCAGTTCTGGCAGGCGGACCGCAAGGACGAGGTCAACAAGTCCGGGAACAAGATCGGGGCCGATGAACTCCCTGCGGTCACGCAGCTGTTCACCGAGGACTACATGGTGGACTTCCTCCTCGATAACACGCTCGGCGCGTGGCACGCGGGCAAGGTTCTCGCCGCGAATCCCAGGCTGGCCGAAACCGCTCAGAGCGAGGACGAACTCCGCCAGGCCGTGTCGCTGCCCGGCTGCCCGTGGAAATATCTCCGCTTCATCAAAGGCCAGGACGGCAAGTGGACTCCCGCCGCCGGCACGTTTGACGGCTGGCCGAAGACGGCGAAGGAACTGAAGTGCCTCGACCCGTGCATGGGCAGCGGGCATTTCGTGGTGGCCATGTTCGAGCGGCTCGTCGCGTTGCGGATGGCGGAGGAAAAGCTGGATGAGCAGGCGGCGGTGGCGGCGGTCATCCGCGACAACCTGTTCGGGCTGGAGCTGGACCCGCGCTGCACGCAGATCGGCGCGTTCAATCTGGCGCTGGCCGCGTGGCGGCGCGTGGGCCACTGCGCGCTGCCGGCGATGAACCTGGCCTGCTCCGGCCTCGCGCCGAACACGCGCGAAGCCGACTGGCTCGCGATTGCCGGCGACGACGAAAAGCTCCAGCGCGGCATGGAACGGCTTTACCGGCTGTTCCAAAAGGCGGCGGTGTTGGGCAGCCTCATCAACCCGCGCGCCGGCGAGGGCGACCTGCTGGTGGCCGCGTTCCATGAACTCCAGCCGCTGCTGGAAAAGGCGCTGGCGCAGGAAGCCAAGGACGACACCGCGCACGAAATGGCCGTGACCGCGCGCGGCCTGGCCAAGGCGGCGGAAATTCTCGCCGGCCAGTTCACGCTCGTCGCCACCAACGTGCCTTACCTCGGGCGCGGCAAGCAGGATGAAGTTCTTCAAGACTACTGTGAACGAGTTCACCCCGTTGCTAAATCCGACTTGGCAACCTGCTTTGTAGAACGCTGCGTCGCATTTTGTGCCCGTGGCGGGGTCACGGCTTTAGTTACGCCGCAAAACTGGTGGTTCAGTTCAACGTATAAAACCTTGCGACAGCAAATTCTTGCTGCACGCAGCCTTCATTTCGCAACGACTCTTGGTGAAGAAGCGTGGCAGGCGTTTGGAGACCGAGGCCCATTTGCTGGCCTCATTTGTTTTGGTGCTGACCACGCAACCTCGGAGCAGCATTTCGCCGGCATTGATGCACTACCAAAAAAAACTATCCCTGAAAAAATTGCAGAACTCGAAAGAGGCGAGATTCTCGTGTTGTCCCAAGCCGAAATAAGGACGAACCCAGACCATCGGATTGCCGTCGCAGTGCCCAGCCGCACAGCAACTCTTGAGGCGTTTGCGAAAAGCTACCAAGGAATCAAGACTGGCGATGATGAAAAAGTGTGCCGGTGCTTTTGGGAACTTTCAGACGTCTCAAAAAACTGGCGATTTTACCAGAGCAGTGTTTCGGATACTTGCCTGACAGGAGGAATGGAACTGGTGCTCTATTGGGCTGACGGCGGTGCAGGTTTGGCTCGCAGGCAAGGTATCAGTGCTTGGGATAAGTCTGGTGTCTTGGTTTGCTTGATGCGTGACCTTCCCGCAACGCGCTATTTCGGACATGTGTTTTCAAGCAGTGTTTCACCCGTAGTTATTGCGAACAACACGCACCTCCTGCCGATTTGGGCTTTTTGCAGTTCCCCTGAGTTCCAAATTGAAGTGCGGAAAATTGACCGTAGAGTTTGCGTTACAAACGCAAACATACTGAAAGTCCCCTTCGACCTGAAGCACTGGCAGAAGGTGGCGGCGGAGAAGTATCCGCACGGGTTGCCCAAGCCGTTTTCGAGCGACACGACGCAGTGGTTGTTCAACGGCCACCCTGCCGGTGCAGACCAGCCGTTGCAGGTGGCCGTGGCCCGGTTGCTCGGCTACCAGTGGCCGCGCCAGACCGGTTCCAGTTTTCCCGATTGCCTGGCGCTCGCCCCGGATGGCCTGGAATCCCTGGCGGACGAAGACGGGATCGCCTGCATCCCGTCCGTGCGCGGTGAAGCCCCGGCGGCGGAACGGCTCCGAGCCCTGCTGGCTGCCGCCTACGGGCCGGAGTGGAGCCCGGCCAGGCTGGACGAGGTGTTGGGTATCGCCGAAAGTTCCGGCTCCAATCTCGAAGACTGGCTGCGGACTTCGTTCTTCCCGCAGCAGTGCAAGCTGTTCCATCAGCGCCCGTTCATCTGGCAAATTTGGGATGGCCGCAAGGACGGCTTCAGCGCCCTGGTCAACTACCACAAACTCGACCACAAGCTGCTGGAGAAGCTGACCTACACCTACCTCGGTGACTGGATCAAGAAACAGCAGAGCGCCGTCGCCAACGAAGAGTCCGGTGCCGACGACCGCCTGCTCAAAGCCCAGCAGCTCCAGGACAAGCTCAAGCTGATCCTTGCGGGCGAGGCCCCCCACGACATCTTCGTCCGCTGGAAGGAGCTGGCGCTCCAGTCCATCGGCTGGCACCCGGACCTGAACGATGGCGTGCGCATGAACATCCGTCCGTTTATGGAGGCCGACATCCTCCGCAAGCGCCCGAACGTCAAGTGGACCAAGGATCGGGGCAAAGAGCCCCAGCGCGACCGGGAGAAGTTCCCCTGGTTCTGGGACGGCAACGCCTTCACCGCCAACCGTGTCAACGATGTTCATTTGACGCTGGAGGAAAAACAGAACGCCAGAAGCGCGTAACGGAATCTGAAGCCTGACCACTCACATGATTACGCCACCTCCAGCACATCTGGCAGAATACAAAAGTTGGGTTGTATCCGGAGACGGAAAAGCAGCTGGAACCGCAGGGATATACTCGCGGCACCTAGCCCGTGCTGCCAAGTTCTATGACGTCCGGATCAACGAACGAACCGTCAGAACGGAAGCTGATGCGCAGGAGATCATTGGTCGCGTTGATAAAGTAGTGGCACGCCGTGGCCGTGGGGCCAAGGGCACGTTCAACACTGATGATTTAACCGATAATTTTATTCCCGCCATACGGGCATACCTGCGATTTGTGCGAGCGAACTTCCCAACAGTCACTTCCGCAAGCCGAGGCAGAAGCAAAACTGCGAAAGGTTCCGGCTCACCGGCGACGACTCGGAGAGGCGGACATTCGCCGACTCTGAACGAGGCCATAGCCATTGATGTTCCAACGGATGACCTGCCGAAGCGGCTGAAGTCTGAGGTGTCCAGATTGATTCGGAATTCGAAGCTTGCTGATCAGATCAAACAGGCACACGGGCATGGATGTCAGGTCTGCGGAACTAGGTTGGAATTAACGCCAGGCATCTTTTACGCCGAAGGGCATCATCTGAAGCCGGTCGGTCAACCGCACAACGGGCCGGACAAGAAGCAAAACATTCTGTGCGTCTGCCCGAATTGCCACGCGAAGCTGGACTTTGCAGCGATGAAAATTGATCCCGCCAAGCTTAGATCGGTCCCTGGACATATAGTCGAGGCGGAGTCCATCAATTACCATAACGCGCTGTGCCGCGCTGCCAAACAAGGTCGACGGGGATGATTCCGCATAGTAATCCATTAGCGGCCAGTCGCTAAAATCACCATGAACCACACGCCGATAAAGTATCCCAATCCGCCGATCCAGGAGGCGATCTGTGAGATTCATTTCGCGCTCCCGGCACCTCTGGGCCAGGAGGCGATCAGCCGGATTCAACCCAGATGGCGGCACCTTTATCCGGCCCAGGAAATTGTCGCCGAACGGACGGTTCAATTCCATCTCAGCGTGGATCGGATGCAGACAGATTCGCGGGAAACTGGTCACAAGCTCATCGCCCGGTCCGAGGACAAGCAGAAGCTGGCGCAACTCGGTCCCGCATTCTTGGTTGTGAACCGGTTGCGGCGTTATGTTGGTTGGGAGGAGGAGTTCCGCGACACCATCCTGGAGCGGTTCGGCGAGGTGCAGGCCGAATATGGCATCCATTCGGTCCAGCGGATCGGCCTGCGTTACATTAACAAGATCGACCTGCCCGAAGCAACACCCCGATGGGGCGATTGGTTCAAGATACCTCTGCCGGTGCCCAGTCATCTGGGTGTGCAAGGTGGAGTTTTTCAAACCCATTTCCGACAGTCTTTGACCGAGGAAACCGAGTGTATCCTGAACTTTGGCACCCTGGCTCCACCACCGCAAAACCTGGCTCCGGTCATGCTGGACATCGATGTGGTCTGGCGCGGCCAGATCACGGCATCGGAAGTCGCCTCGAAACTGGAGGCGGTTCATGACCCGCACCGCGAGCTGTTTGAGGCTTATTTACTCGACAGTACGAGAAAGCTGTTTAATTTGCCGTAACCGTATGACTTCCCTGATTCAGCACATTCCTATGACATTCCTGATGGCCTACAGCGCCGCCGGATTGAAAGGTGATGTCTCGACGGGCACCACCAACGCGGCGTCCTTGGAGTTTCAGTCCGAGTTGGCGACGCCGACCGAGAACTTCTCCTACTGCGCTCCCGACCAGGACGAAGCTCGCACGAGCCTCGCATGGATTGCCCTGGGCAAGGAGTTGCTGCCGGAGGGACGCCCACTGCTCGATTGGGAGCGCCAGGACGCGGACGAGTTTTTCTGGTCCCAGTTTGCGTGATGGACCTGGAAGAAGCCGCCCGGCAAAGCGGGGTCATCCCGCCCGAACGAATCGCCTCCCTGATCGCGGCCTTGCGCAAGGTGCCAGACGTCTCCTGGTTGCTGACCCAGCCTCATCCCACTATTGATCGCCTGCAAGCGGACCTGCTTAAAGATTTTCCGGTGGCATTGGTCGCGCCTGACGGTTCACCTAAATGCAGTAAATTCGTCGTGCTGATCGTCAACAATACCTGTGATCTTCAGCCGGGCAGGTCGAACTTTGTCACTGTGGCACCGATTATGGATTTTAAGGCGTTTGCCGCCGCCGAAGTCTCCAAACGCGGAGAAGAGGGAGCCCGGTCCTATCTGCGTGACGTACGGTCCGATCGAGTTCTTGAAATGCTCTGGTTGCCTCCATTTCACCACTTCGAGGACGGAGGGCTTGTTTTGCTTGATCGACTTGGTACAGCCGCCAGTGAGGTCTACGCGCGCTCGCTGTCCGATAACTCGCGAGTGGCATCGTTCTCCCAAAACGGCTTTTACTATTTCTTGATGAAGATGACCACTCACCTGGCGCGTGCAGAATCCTCCGAGGTTCTTCGGCATGGCCTGAATTGATTGTGGGGTATCGGTTTTTTGGGTAGGGAAAGTCCTTCCATGACAGTAGTCGACGCCATCATCCAATCGCTCAGCCGAGCCGGTGAATTTAACCGGGACGACCAGGTTGCGCCTGCCGTGATTTTGTGGCCGGACAAGGAGCGCCAGTGGGAACCGGTGATCACGTCGTTGCGCGAGCGGCTTCCGCACCTGCTTACCCTCGGAACGTATACACCAGCGCACAAGACCGGCCCGGCGATCTGGCTCCGGTGCATGATCGGTCGGGACGGGGCCTCCCAAAATTTACCGGAAGCCGACTGGTCCGAGAAGTCCATCCCGATCCTCTACCTGCCTGGTGTCAGCCGTCAGGAACTGCGGGCTGTCGTGGAATGCCCGACCGTTTTGATGCCGTTGGCCGAGCTGCAATATCGCGGCGTGTTCTGGTCACAGGTCAATCACAAGGACTGGACGGTGCTGGCCTTCCTCCAATCGGCGGAGGGCGGCCTTGGCCTCGATGTCGCGCGGGACAACGCAACCTTGGCAGCGATGAAGACCGCCCTGGTGAAGCTGGTCGACACGGACGTTCAGGACCTGACCGGCCACCGCCTCGAAGCCTCCGACTTCCATGCGCTGCTGTCTCCTGATCCAGTTCGCGAAATCCTGGCCTGGATGAATGATCCGAAGGCGACCGAGACCAAGTTGACGTCGCAGCAGTGGGACGCCTTCTGTCACTCGTGCAAGGACAAGTTCGGCTTTCACCCGGCCAAGGACGGCCCGCTGCGCGCCGCCGAGATGATGGGCATCCGGCAGGGTAACTGGCAGCAGGTTTGGGATCGGTTCCGGGAAGCGCCAAGGCGGTATCCGAACATCCCCGGCTGGCTCCGGAAGGCCAAACCGCAGGATGATGACCTGTTCCTGAAGGACGACGACGACGTCTGGCCGCAGGCCAACGAGACCCATGAGATCGCCCTGCGCAACGCGCTCAAGGGCTGCGACGGCCAGTCCCCACCGACAGTGTTCCAGCGGCTCAAGGAGCTGAAGGCGATCCACGGCAAGCGCCGGACATGGGTGTGGGCGGAACTAGACTGCGCACCACTGGCGGTTGCCCTGGAGCATCTCGGCACCATGGCGGAGACGTGCGCCATACCCCCTGGTGGAGGCTCGCTGGACGATCTGGCCACCGCCTACCTCGATGGAGGCTGGCGCGCTGACGGAGCGGTGCTGGATGCCCTCGGATTCGTCGAAAAGAAGGACGACATCGAGGCCGTGCAAGCCGTGGTCCGGGCGATCTACCTGCCCTGGCTTGAATCGACCTCCCGGGCGTTCCAGGCACTTGTGAAGTCGGAGCACAAGGCGGAGGCACCGACCAATGTAGAGGGCACGGCAAACGGCACGGCGATCCTGTTTGCGGACGGACTGCGGTTCGACATCGCCCAAAAGTTGAAGACGCGGCTGATCAATCAGGGTCTCCAGCTGGAGATGGGCTGGCGGTGGACTGCGCTGCCCACCGTGACTCCCACCGCCAAGCCCGCCGCCTCACCCATCGCCGAGCTGTTCGGTGGTGACGAGGCGTGCGAGGAGTTCCGGCCCCGCATCAAGGATGACGGCAAGGCCGTAACGAGCGACCGCTTCAAGAAGGCGCTCGAACAACACGGCTGCCAGGTGCTCAGCAACAAGCACTCGGGGCAGCCCGATGGAGTCTCCTGGATCGAATATGGCAACATCGACTCGACCGGTCACAAAGAAGGCTGGAAGCTGGCCAGGCGCATCCAGGACGAATTGAACGGGCTCTGTGAGATCATCAACATGCTGCTGGAAGCGGGTTGGAAGCGCGTCAAAGTGGTAACGGATCACGGCTGGCTGCTGATGCCCGGTGGATTGCCCAAGATCGAACTGCCCAAGTACCTCGCTGAAACGCGCTGGGGCCGCTGCGCGATCATCAAGACGGGCGTGCAGAGTGATCTGCCGTCAGTGCCTTGGCACTGGGACAGCACTGTGCATATCGCCGTGCCACCGGGAATTGGAGCGTTCAAGGCCAGTTTGGAATACTCCCACGGCGGACTGAGCCTCCAGGAGTGCCTGGTGCCGGAAATGATCATCAGCTCCTCGATGCCCGAGGTTGCAGACATCTCGATTTCTTCCGTGAAATGGATTGGACTGAGGTGCAAGGTCCACGCCAACGTCAGTGCCGTTGGATTGATGGCCGACATCCGGGAGAGCATCGCGGACAAGGGCACGTCCCTGGTGGCGAAGCCCAAGGAGATCGAGCCTGACGGCCAGACCTCGCTGCTGGTCGCCGATGATCGGAACACTGGTGTCAAGGCGGTGGTCGTCCTGGTGGATGCCAGTGAAAACGTGGTCGCGAAATTTCCGACCGTAATTGGGAAATAATTTATGGAACTTGATGCCATCGACACCCTGGCCGCGAAAGCCTTCGAGGGTTACATCGTGCGGAAGGATTTGGTCAGGAAGTTTAAGGGCCAGTACCCGGTGCCCACGTACGTCGCCGAGTTTCTGCTGGGCCGCTACTGCTCGTCGACCGACGACAATGAGATCGAAGAGGGCTTGCAGATTGTGCAGCGGCAGCTCGCCGACCGCACGGTGCGCCCCGGCGACGAGGAGTACTTCAAGTCCAAGGCCCGCGAGAACGGCTCAATCCGGATCATCGACATCATCACCGCCCGGCTGGACGCCAAGACCGACTCCTACGTCGTGGAACTGCCCAGCCTCCGATTGCGCGATGTCCGGATCACGCCTGCCCTGGTGCAACAGCACGACCGGATGTTGACGGGCGGTTTTTACGCGGAGATCGAACTTGTATACGATGCGACCATTGCCCAGGAGCAGTCGGGCAGGCCCTTCGGGATTGAGAGCATCCGGGAGATACAGCTCTCCAAACGAGACGCGCTCGACGCGATGTACCGGGGGCGGGAGATGTTCAATCTGGAGGAGTGGAAGAAGTTCCTGATCCGCAGTATCGGCCTGGAGCCGGAAGCCATGACGTCGCGCAACATGGACGTGGTGTTTCTGCGGATGGTCCCCTACGTGGAGCGGAACTACAACATGGTTGAGCTGGGGCCGCGCGGCACGGGCAAGAGCCACCTGTTCCAGCAGGTCTCCCCATACTCCCACCTGGTCTCCGGCGGCAAGACCACCGTGGCGCGGATGTTCGTCAACATGGCCAACGGGCAGCGTGGCCTGGTCTGCCAGTACGACGTCGTCTGTTTCGATGAAATCTCCGGCGTGTCGTTCGACCAGAAGGACGGCGTGAACATCATGAAAGGCTACATGGAGTCCGGGGAGTTCAGCAGGGGCAAGGAGAGCATCCGGGCCGACGGCGGGATCGTGATGGTCGGCAACTTTGATGTGGACGTGGAGCACCAGCAGAAAATCGGGCACCTGTTCGGACCGTTGCCCCAGGAGATGCGCGACGACACGGCTTTCCAGGATCGTATACACTGCTACGCGCCTGGCTGGGACGTCCCCAAGGTGTCGGCCCAGCTGTTCACCAATCATTTCGGTCTCGTCAGCGACTTCCTCTCGGAGTGCTGGACGCACCTGCGCAATCAGAGCCGCCTGGCTGCGCTTCAGGGCCGGGTGTTCTTCGGCGGGGCGTTGAGCGGGCGCGACACCACGGCGGTCCAGAAGACCGTCAGCGGGTTGCTCAAGCTGGTTTATCCAAACCCTGAAACGCCGATCTCCGACGAGGCCCTGGAGTGGGCCGTACGCCTGGCTCTGGAGTGCCGCCGTCGAGTCAAGGAGCAACAGAAGCGCATCGGATCAGCGGAGTTCCGGAACACGCACTTCAGTTACACCCTGGGCCAGGACGGCGTGGAGAAATTCGTGGTCACCCCAGAATTACAGAGTGAGGACAGCATTGGCTCGGACCCGCTGCCGCCCGGTCAAATCTGGACAATCAGTCCCGGTGGCCTGGACGAGAACGCCGGGCTCTACCGGATCGAGGTCACCGAAGGCCCTGGATCAGGCGTGAAGATTTTGAACCGGCCCGCCCCGGCACAGTTCTCGGAGAGCGTGCGCTACGCCGAGCAGAACCTGTATTCGCGGGCCAAGCAGTTGACCGGCGACCGTGATCCGCGCGAGCACGAATTCTCGATCCAGCTCCGGGCATTTGACACGGCCAAGAACGGCAGTGCGACGGGGCTGGCGGTCCTGGTGGCACTATGCAGCGCCCTGCTGCAAAAGAGCATCAAGGGCGGCCTGGTGGTGATCGGCAACCTGAACTTGGGGGGCTCCATCGATCCAATCCACAACGCCGTCAGCGTGACCGAGCTGGCCATCGAGAAAGGCGCGAGCACGCTGCTGGTGCCCGTGTCCGCGCGCAAACAGCTCAACGATCTGCCCGACGACCTCATCACCAAGGTCAGCATCCTCTACTACACAGACGCCCGCGAAGCGCTGTTGAAGGCGATAGTGGAGTGATTCATTTGAATATGGCTAGGAACACGAAGCCGCTTGTTTTCATTGATACGAACATTTTCCTCGATTTCTATCGGACGGAGGTGAAGCCCGGACTGTCGCTACTGAAGCATGTTGAATCTGTCCTCGACTCGCTGATCCTGACTGATCAAGTCGAGATGGAATTCCTCAAAAACAGGCAATGGGAGATCGTTGCTGCACTAAAGGCGTTGAAACCTCCCGAAACGCCACAGGTGGTGCCTGCGTATTTGGCGGAATCCAAAGCTGCGTCGGGAATTGCAAAGGGGCAGGGGCAGATCAAGCAGCAGATAACTAAGCTGAGAAAGCGGCTCGCCAATGTACTGGATAATCCATCAGTTCATGACCCGGTCTTCAAAACCGTTCGACTGGTGTTTGCGCACGAGTCATCACTGAATCTTAAATTTGAGGACGCGAAGCAAACCGAGGTGTTCGAGCGAGCAGTTCGCCGCTTTCAGCGGGGCATGCCTCCTCGAAAGAAAGGCGATACCAGCATAGGTGATGCGATAAATTGGGAGTGGATTGTAGAATCGGCCAAGGCAACCGGCAGGGACGTTATCGTGGTTTCTCGCGACGGAGACTACGGTATTATCTTTAATGACAAGTCCTATCTGAACGATTGGCTCACGCAGGAATTCCGGAAGAGGGTGCCAGGTAATCGAAGAATTGAATATACACGAAGTCTCACCAAAGCCCTCCGCCGCCTTTCGGTGAAAGTCTCGCCGCCAGAGGAATTAGAGGAGCAAAGGATCATTGCCAAACATAGTGGCTCCCTTGGTTTCGGTTCTCTTGCTGCTCTTTGGCGCGAGGTGGCTGAAGTGTACTGAGTTTCTTGGAGCTGAGATTCTCTTGTTTTGTTGTGGGTTGGTTTATCAGGTTTTTAGTTTTGGGTAAAGGCGGCTTTGTTGCCGCCTTCGCTGTCTTCCCGAACCGCCCCCGCGGGGGCGGTTCGGG
>JBDNGP010000141.1:0-6363 GCA_041689265.1 Verrucomicrobiota bacterium | reverse complement strand
CTCGTTCACCATACGGAGGGTCGCCTGGTAGGCGGGGCCGGCGGGAAATTTGGAACGGATCCAAGAGGGTTTACGAGTGGTGTCCATAACGGTTTGAAAAATAGAAATCAGTAAGACCCGCGCCCTACGTGGTGGTGGCGGTCGTTTTTTTTGCCTTGTCGTGGAAATCTGCCGGCGTGCCGGTCGGCGTCACGTAGCCAACGCTGCGCGCGTAGCGCTCCAAGTGATGCTTGGTTTCCTCACGATAGGCGAACGTTTTTTCAAGCTCGGCATCCCGCTGCGGAGTTGTCATACCGAAGCATGGCCTTTAGCGGCATGCAAACAAAGCCTCAACTCGGGAAACGGTAGTGCGGGCGACTCGCCGAACACAATTCACGTCTTTGCAACCGCCGCTCGCTCGGTTAACCTCGCACCCATGTTCGCCGAATTCCAATACGACGTCTTCCTGAGCCACAGCGCGGAGGACAAGGCGGCGGTGCGCTCCTCCTCCCTCTCCGCCTCGAACGGGGAGAGGGCCGGGGTGAGGTGTCGAAGGTTTCGTTTAGCGGAGCGGTTGCGGACGGACGGCCTGCTGAACAACTCTCAACCCTCAACTTTCAACTCTCAACCGCCTCGCGGCTCGGACTGGGCGCAGTTGGAGTCCGGCACGTTTGGGAGGGGCAACTTGCCCTTTAGCGACCCGCTGAACAAGGAGCGCCGCTTCCTTCCCCTGCGCCTCGACGACGCCACCACAAACGACTCCGACTGGTTCCGCAAAGACGACGACGTGCGCTGGCAGTTCGGCGTCCCGCCCAAGGGCAACGCCAGCTTCGCCTGGGTGCAGCACTTCATCCACCACCTCGCGCCCCATGGCATGGCCGGCTTCGTCCTCGACAATGGCAGCATGTCCTCCAACCAATCCGGCGAAGGCGACATCCGCCGCGCCCTCATCGAGGCCGACCGAGAAATGCCGAGTGGCGAACTTCTTCCTTCGCACTTTACTCACGCCCTCCTCGGCCAGCTCTTCTACAGCACGCAGGTTCCCGATACGTTTCCAAAAGCCGCACAATCATGAGCACACCAGCTACACCTGTTCAACCAAGGCAGACATCACCGCCTCCGGCGACGCCGAGCAGCTCAGGCAGGTTAATGTTCTTCGGACCAGATACAGGAGATTGGAAAGACCTTAAACCTAATGTTCCCGCTGGCACTGACCTCGCTGAGAAACAGAAGATTGTGGAGGCAGCGAAAGCGGCCAAGGACGAGCTAAAGACATTTCTGCTTTCTTCCCTCCAGATGCAACACGTCGCCGTGCTCGCAGGTAGCGGAACGTCGCTTGGCTCAATTACTAAAGGCCCTTCGATGGGGGATCTGTGGGATTACTGCGTCAATTCGAACCCGGGAACCGGGACTGCGGCTCGCACAGTCAACCCGGCAGCAGCGAAGGTGATTGCCGATATTGAATACGATGTCGCTGTAGAGAAAGAGAACATCGAGGCGCTGCTATCCCGTTGCGAGGCGTTCCTTCAAGTGAAGACAAGTGCAGAAGTGACCGCCTTCATCACCGCCTCCAAGAAGGTGATTCTCGAAAAGTGTTCCGAGTTCATCGACCCGGCGGATCCGAATCAATTGTCCGCCCACCGGACGTTTCTACACCGCCTTTCTCGTCGGCGTGCTCGTGATTCCCGCCTCAAGGTGTTCACGACGAATTACGACCTCTGCTTCGAGACGGCAGCTGGCCGACAGGGATTGGTAGTGCTGGATGGCTTCTCATTCACCCAGCCGCGCCAGTTTGATCCTCGCTTCTTCCTTTATGACATCGTTCGGCGGCCCACGACGGGCGATGAAGTCGGAACGCCATTGGAGGGCGTATTCCACATCTACAAGCTCCACGGCTCGGTAAACTGGTCGCGGAAAGGGGAAAACGAAATCGAAGTGGAGGCAAAACCGACGCCAGAATCCGCATGCCTGATTTATCCGGCGAAGGGGAAATACCAGCAGTCTTACGTGCAGCCACATCTTGAATTGGTGTCGCAGTATTTCTCGGTTCTGCGCGAACCAAACACCTGCCTTATCGTTTCTGGCTTTGGTTTCAACGACGACCACTTATCCGAGCCTATTCTCGCAGCAGTGAGGACGAATCCCCACCTTCGTCTGATTATCGTGAATCCCTCGGCGGATGACCACACAGCCCGACCCAAGGAGAAGAACAAGTATTGGGAAACTCTGTTCGGCCTCGCGAAACAGGGTGAAGACGTGTGGCTCATCAACGCCAATTTCGGTGACTTCGCGGAACTGATTCCAGATTTGAAATCGCTGACACCCGCACAACGCCTCACACGGGACATCAAACTTGTGAGCGGAACCAAATGAGTAAGCCATCCAAAATCGAGGAAGCGTTTCCGAGGGGTCTTTTACGTCCGGAATTGTTCATCGGCGTCTTGTCGTCTGTGTCTGCTCAAGCAGTGCGTTTCAACTTGAACGACGCGGGTTCGCCGAGTGGGGCGCACTTTCTTGGCGGTCGTTACGGCAAAGGCGAAGTCGGCGAATTTGTCCTGATTGAAGGCCAAATTAATCTTCTGCTCGGGCGGGTCGTGGAAATCCACCTTCCGGAAACCGAGCGACGGTCAGTGGACGCAGCTCACTCGAAAGTCGCGGACCTCGACGCGGTCGGAACCATCCAACTTCTCGGTTCAGTCGCGATGGATTCGTTGCGCGTCACTGCTGGCGTTGAGTCCTACCCCCGCCTTGGAGACCGTGTTTATGCTGCCCCACACAATTTCGTCGCCGACTTGCCACGCTTGATGGAGCCGGAAGGCAGCCCTGAGAGCAAAGTTCTGCTCAGGCTAGGTTCCATTGATGTCGCTCTCGAAAGCACCGTCTCCATCCGCCCCGAAAAACTTTTTGGTCGTCATTGCGCAATTCTCGGGACGACCGGAGGCGGCAAGAGCTGGACGACGGCGCGAATCATCGAGGAGTGCCTGAAGTTCAAGACCAAGATAATCCTGTTGGACGCCACGGGAGAGTATCGGGGGTTTTCTGGTCCACACGTCACCCACTTTCATCTCGGCAATCCGGTTAACAAGGCGGCGGATTCGCTTCCGCGTGCGCTTCCGCCCACCTGTTTCGTCGAGTCGGACTTCATCGCACTGTTCGAACCTGCTGGCAAAGTGCAGGGACCGAAGATGCGCGCCGCAATGCGCAGCCTTCGCTTGGCGAAGCTCGCGCCAGCAGTCGCGACGAATGGCATCATCAAGAAAATCGATCAATCGAAAGGTCCGGTCATCGCAGCCGAACAGCAAGCGGGCGTTGCTTCAAAGCTTGATGACCCTCGGCAGGAGTTCGACGTGAACAAACTCACAGCTCAAATCGAGCAGGAGTGCGTTTATCCGGATGGCTTCGGAGTCGGTAAAGGCGTCAAAGACACAACCAAATGGGGTGGTGATTCAGGCGAGGTTTCATACTGTTTGTCCCTGATGTCTCGAATCAGCGGCGTGCTTACCTCGCCGTCCTTCGAGTGTGTTTTCCAATCGACAGAGCCACCGTTGACCACTGCTATCGCTGACTTTGTTGCGAACGAAAAAAGACTGCTTCGAATCTGTCTGAGCGGTGTCGCATACGAGTTCAAGGCGCGAGAGATTGTCGCGAACGTTATTGGCCGCCATCTCCTGAACCTGGCCCGTGGCGGTGCATTTCAAGCCTCGCCCGTGGTTGTCATCGTCGATGAAGCGCACAATTTCCTCGGCAGACAAATCGGCGGAGAAGATGCAGTAGCTCGGCTCGATGCGTTCGAGTTAATCGCCAAAGAGGGGCGGAAGTTCGGTTTGAACATTTGCCTCACTACGCAGCGCCCACGCGACATCACAGAGGGCGTCTTGAGTCAGATGGGAACCCTCATTGTTCACCGGCTCACGAATGACCGCGACCGTGAAGTTGTGGAAAGGGCGTGTGGAGAAATCGACCGCTCGGCATCGTCATTCCTTCCGAATTTGAAGCCCGGTGAAGCTGCTATCATCGGAGCAGACTTCCCGATTCCACTGACGATTCAGATATTTGAACCAGAGGCGAAACCAAAGTCTGACGGGCCAGACTATCAGAAGCATTGGCAGCCTGATCCGGTGGAACTAAAACCATAAACAACACCATGATCGTTCCACAACCCTTCCAATACCAAGGCAGCAAGCGCGCCCTTGCTCCATTGATTCTGAATTTCCTGCCCGTGAAGGCGCGCAGATTGGTTGACCCATTTGCGGGTTCGGCGGCGTTGACGCTGGCTTGTGCGGCTCGGATGCGGGCTGAACGCTATTGGATCAATGACCTCAATAAGCCATTGGCAGAATTGTTGAATCTGATGATTAACCGACCGGAAGAGGTGGCGGATGCTTATACCGAGCTTTGGAAGGGCGAGGCGGAAGATGCTCTGGAGCACTTTTACACGGTGCGGGAGAAGTTTAACCGGACTCAGGAGCCACAGTTGTTTCTCTATCTGTTGGCGCGGTGCATCAAGGGAGCCGTGCGTTACAACAATGAAGGAATGTTCAACCAAAGTCCCGACAAACGTCGTCTGGGCACCCGCCCCGAGACGATGCGCCGGAACATCATGGCTGTCTCCCTGCTGCTTCGGGGGAAGGCGGTAGTGACTTCCCATGATTTTCGCGATGTGCTGGCGGCGGTTGAGCCGGAGGATGTGATTTACATGGATCCACCCTATCAAGGGACATCGGGAGAAAGGGATTCTCGGTATCTGGCGGGCTTGTCGTTTGATGATTTCGTGGTGGCACTGGATGGTCTGAACGCACGCGGCCTGCGCTATGCCATCAGCTACGATGGGCGGACGGGAGACAAATCCTACGGCGAGCCGCTGCCGAATTATTTAGGCCTTCGGCATATCGAATTGGAAGCGGGGCGCTCGTCCCAAGCAACGCTTCTGGGCCGTGATGAGGAAACGGTGGAGTCGCTCTATCTTTCACCAGCACTGGCGCGGGAAGTGGGGGCTGTGCCGCAGAGGGTAAGCCGCAAGCCTGTTCCTCACCCCGAACTCTTCTAATTCATCACCATGCCAAAGCAGCAATACCCCAAAGAGTTCTTGGCTCTCTGCCAGTCGGTGACGGCCAAACGACCGAAGACTGTCATCACTCACATCCTTGAGCACGGGCAGATCACCACGGAGGAACTCAAAAACGTCTATGGCTACAATCACCCGCCGCGTGCTGCTCGGGATGTGAAGGAGCACGGGATTCCCATTGAGCGAGTGACGGTAATCGGGAGCGATGGCAGGAAAATTGCGGCCTATCGCTTTGGTGACCCAACGAATCTGAAAGTTAGGAGGTTTGACGGGCGCACGGGCTTGTCCAAACAAATCAAAAACGCACTCATCGCAAAGTATGGGTGCCGGTGCTTTATCTATTTGGAAGAAATGCCGGAGGCGGCTTTGCAAATCGACCACCGCGTGCCCTTTGAAGTTGCCGGTGATTCGGAGACGATGTCACCCGAAGAGTTCATGCTGCTTTGTGGTTCTGCGAATCGGGCAAAAAGCTGGTCATGTGAGCACTGCGAGAATTGGAAGCATCAAAAGGACCGGGAAGTCTGCTTGAGCTGTTACTGGGCTTATCCAGAGAATCACTCGCATGTGGCCATGAAACAGCTTCGGCGGGTTGACCTTCTCTGGCAGGGTGCCGAAACGAAGCAATACGAGCGATTGAAGGCGGATGCAGCCGGTGCTGGGTTGGCGATTCCTGATTTTGTGAAGGATGTGCTGCGCAAAGTACTGGCGGCTGGAGATTGATTTGGCTCGGTTTGCCGAATGCATCCTTCATCGGCCTCTCCGGCACACCCATCGAGAAGACCGACGCCAACACGCGGACGGTGTTCGGCGGTTTTTTTCCCGTTGCGGGGCGCGTTCAACGTGGCTCGTGCTATGTGACGCGCGCAGTTTCTCCGGCTGTCGCGTGTATTTGTTATACATGATGGCGCCGAGGCTTCGGCAGGCGGGCCGGCTTCGTCATCAAGTGGTGGCCTCACCCGCCGATGTGCGACATTTCCACTTTGGGTAGGTCCACCGTGGCCTCCGAACGAATCTCGGAGTAGCGATCGCCGCGCTCATGCCACACCCGGCATAAGGCGCGGGCAAGTTCCTCGTCCGAGGCCCGCCGGGCAACAGGGCGCGCAAATTGAAAATAGAAATCAGTAAGACCCGCGCCCTACGTGGTGGCTCCCGGGTTTTTTGCCTTGTCGTGGAAATCGGCCGGCGTGCCGGTCGGCGTCACGTAGCCGAGGCGCAGCACAAAGTCGCCGAAGCGCTCGCCGGGGGTGCGTTCGATGGCGTAGTGGCGGATGATCGGACCGAGCAGTGGCACGATTTCGGTCGTGAGCACGGAAGGCTGG
>JBDNGP010000140.1:0-31666 GCA_041689265.1 Verrucomicrobiota bacterium | reverse complement strand
TCGGGATGTATTCGTCCAGGGTTTCTTTGCTCATCGTGGCGGGCATTCGCCACGGTGTCCGCTATTATGAGGCAATGGAACCCATCCGCTCTTTCCCGAGATCCCGCTTCGGTGTCCTCTTCAATGAGGCAACACGCATCGTGAATCGCAGGACTTGGCATTCGCTTCTGGTTCCGCCACACTCCACGCTGCAAACCGCCGTATGAAGATCACCCTATTCATCCCCTGCTTCGTGGACACGCTGTTTCCGCGCGTGGGCATGAGCATCGTCGAGATTCTGGAACGACTCGGCCACGAAATCGTCGTGCCGGAAGCGATCACCTGTTGCGGGCAACCCGCCTTCAATTCTGGTTGCTGGGAGGAATCCCGGGATGTCGCCCGCAACGTTCTTCAAACACTCAAGGATGCCGAGGTCGTCGTCATCGCCAGCGGTTCGTGTGGTGCGATGTTGAAGGTGTTTTACCCCGAGTTGTTCGCAAAAACTGAACACGAAACCGTCGCCAAAGAGCTGTCCGCCAAGACGTGGGAGTTTTCGCAATTCCTCGTGGACAAGCTCGGCGTCACCGACGTCGGCGCGAAGTTCCCCTCGAAGGTCACCTTCCACGACGGCTGCCACGGTTTGCGTGAGCTCGGCTGCAAAACCCAACCCCGGGTTCTGCTCTCCAAAGTGAAAGGGCTCGAGTTAGTCGAGATGCGCGATGCCGAAACGTGCTGCGGCTTTGGCGGAACTTTCTCCGCGAAATTCCCGATGATCTCCACTGCGATGGGCGAAGGAAAATGCGACACCGCGAAGGACACCGGGGCGGATTATATCGTGTCGAATGATTCCAGCTGTCTGATGCACATCCAGGGTTTGTCGGATCGACAGGGACGCAAACTCAAGACGATCCACCTGGCCGAGATTCTCGCGTCAAAATGAGAACCAACCCGAATGACGCATCGGACGGCGAGAGCGAAAAGGTAGGACAGGCATCCTGCCTGTCACTCTGCGCGCCGCAGGCACGCAGAGTAGTTCACGTAACTACACGATCTGCAGAAAATTTCCCCCACACCACCACCACCGTCGCCGTCGCCGCAACGAGACAGGCTGGAAGTACTGTCCTCCTTTCATGATCGCAACCGCCGATACAGCCCTCGCCGAGCAGCTCGCGTACTACGGTGCGCGGGCGGCGCAGTACGACCAGTGGTGGTTCCGACAGGGACGTTATGATCGTGGAGCTGAAGAAAACGAACCGTGGTTTCGTGAAGGCAGCCAGCTCGACGATGCTCTGGAAAAATTTCATCCTCAAGGAGACATTCTCGAACTCGCCTGCGGAACCGGGTTGCGGACAAAAAAACTCCTGCCGTTCGCGGACACCATCACGGCGGTCGACGGTTCGGCAGAAATGTTGGCCCTCCACGCCGCGCAGATTGGTTCACCCAAAGTTGAGCGCGTGCAGGCTGATCTCTTTAACTGGATGCCGGACCGGCAGTTTGACATCGTCTATTTCGGCTTCTGGCTTTCGCATGTCCCGCCGGACAAGTTCGACAATTTTTGGTTGCTCGTTCGGCGCCCATTGAAATCGGACGCGCGTTTTTTCTTTGTGGACTCGAAACGGGCTGCGCATTCGGTGGCCGTTGACCCCGCCCTTCCTGCGGAAGACTCGATTGTGCACAAACGTCGATTGAATGATGGTCGCGAGTTCCAAGTTTACAAAATCTTTCATGAACCCGGCGCTTTGCGGAAGCGACTGACGGATCTTGGTTGGGACTGTGAGATCGGCGAGACCAAAACGTATTTCATCCACGGACACGGTTCGGTTCGAAACGTATGAACAATCACCAACGCTTCCCCGCAAACAGGCAGAGCAACGATCATGTTCGAGCGACGCGCAAGAGGGGAGGACAGGCATCCTGCCTGTCACTCTGCGCGCCGCAGGCACGCAGAGCAGTTCAAGTGATGGCCCGGCCCGCTGAAAACTTTCCACACCACAAAACCCCCGTCACCGCAACGAGACAGGCTGGAAGCACTGTCCTACTTTCATGAGCACCGCCGTTGAACAATTTAAGGACGACGCGAAACGCATTACGCTGGATCTGCGGCATCGTAGTTTGATCCAGACTGGCCTGCGCAAATACGAGGTTGTTCGCGATCAGAAGAAGGCCGCATTCAACAACTGGGAATCCGCACGCCAAGCCGCCGCCGAGATCAAGTACGAGGCGATCAACAAACTCGACGAACATTTGGTCAGCCTCGTTGAGAAACTGGAATCGCGTGGGACAAAGGTGCATTGGGCGAGCACGGCAACTCAGGCGCGCGACATCATCGTCGGCATCATTCGTGAGAAGAACGCGAAATCGATCATCAAATCCAAGGCGATGACCGCCGAGGAAATTCACCTGAACGACGCGCTGGAGAAGGCCGGTTTCGAAGTGGTCGAATCTGATCTTGGCGAGTACATCGTCCAGCTCCGGCACGAAGCCCCGTATCATATCGTGTTTCCCGCGATGCATCTTACCCGAGGCGAAATCAGCGATCTGTTTGAAAAGGAACTCGGCAGCGCGCCGACACAGGAACCGGAAGAGCTGACGATGATTGCCCGTCGTGCGCTCCGGCAGAAATACATCACCTCCGATGTGGGCATCACCGGTTGCAATTTCGCCATCGCCGAAACCGGCATGATTTCGATCACAGAGAACGAAGGAAACGCCCGGCTCACCGCGGCGTTGCCGAAGACGATGATCTCGTTGCTCGGCATCGAGAAGGTGTTGCCCAAGCTCGAAGACCTTGCGTTGTTCCTGCCGATGCTCGCGACGGCGGGTGCGGGCCAGGCGCTCACCGGTTACAATTCGTTTTACGGTGGACCGCGTCAGCCCGGTGAATTCGACGGGCCGGAGGAATTTCACGTCGTGCTGCTGGACAACGGACGCACCCGGCTGCTCGCCGATCCCGAGCAACGCGACGCGCTTCACTGCATTCGTTGTGGTGCGTGTCTGAATGTTTGCCCGATTTATCGGAACGTCGGCGGGCACACATACGGCACGACTTACAGCGGTCCGATCGGTTCGGTGATCACACCGCATTTGCGTGGATTGCAGGATTGGAAACATCTTTCGCAGGCGAGTTCGCTTTGCGGCGCCTGCACCGAAACATGCCCCGTGAAGATCGATCTGCATCACCACCTGCTGCACAACCGGCGTAATGCCGCTCAGGAGAAGCCGGTCTGGTGGGAGAAAATCGCGTTCAAGATCTTCGCGGTCGCGGCAAACAATCCGGACCTGTTCAGTCTGGGCCAACGCCTCGCACGATTGTTTCAACCCATGCACGGCTGGGTCAAAGGCACGCGACTCGACCCGGCACTGCCGTGGACGAAAACGCGTGAAGCACCGAAGATCGCCAAGAAAACATTTCGTGAAATGTGGAAGGAGCGGAAATCATGAATTTCAGCGCGCCAAAAAAATCGTGTCAATTGACATCGCAGCAGTCCCAGTTTCGATTTCAACCGGGCCGCACCCTTGGTCGGACTCGTAGCGCAGAGTGTTACTCTGCCGTATCGCAGGTTGGTAACCTGCGAATGTTCCGAACACGCCGGACGCGTTGGATTCACCCGAGCTTCTGCCGACTGCCAGTCGGCGATACGGCAGGTTATCAACCTGCGCTACATTCAAGAATTCAACCAGAATATCGACGACCATGACTGAACGCGAAGCCATCCTAGCACGAGTCCGTGAAGGACTGTCCGTTGAAGCGCCAATGCCGGGACATCACGGTCTGCACGCGACGGAATTGAAGGACGCGCGGAACACGTTTCGTCAATGGCTGCCACAGGTTGGCGAGTCAGTTGACGATCAGATCGCCGCTTTTCGCACTGCCTCAGATGCGTTGAAAACGGACTTCCGGTTGGTGGAAAACGAAGCCGCTGCTCATGCGACGTTGAAGGAAATCGCGGCAACCGAAGGCTGGACAAAGATTGCGAGTCACCGGCACGAGTTGATCGATCCCGCCGTGACGGCGCTTGGTCTGGAATCCATCCAAACCGATGCTGGTTACGACGTGAACGCGATGGAGAAATGCGATGCCGGGATCAGCGGCTGCGATGCGCTCGTCGCGCAGATGGGCAGCGTGCTGGTAACGAGTCGCAGCGCCGGCGGACGCGCACTCAGCGTGTTACCGCCGCATCACGTGGTGCTGGCCCGGCGCGAACAGCTGGTTCCAGATCTCACGGCGGCGTTGCAATTGGTGAAACAGAAATACGCGACGAACTATCCGAGCTTCATCGGCTTCATCACCGGCCCCAGCCGCACCGGCGACATCGAACGCATCCTCGTCCTCGGCGCGCACGGCCCGAAGAAGCTCACGGTGATTTGCTGGTAGGCCAACCGGCTTGAAACTGAAGAATTGTTTTTCCTCCGTCACCCAAAGAGCATTTACCCTGCGACGAATATGAAACCGAATTCTTCCCCCTTCCACAGGCTTGTCATATTGGCGACGGTTCTGACAGGTTTCAGTTCCGTGCATGGAGAGGATACATTGCCCGTGGCGCAGGGGCAGGCGATCCACGAAGCCGACTATCTGAAGATCGGCGGGATTGAGCAATGGGGCACCATCGATGGAGAAGAGATTTCCAACCCGGTCATCCTGTTTCTGCACGGCGGTCCCAGAAGCACGTTCACACCATTTGCGAAGACACTGTTTGGTTCGTGGTCAAAAGACTTTACGGTGGTTCAATGGGATTAGCGTGGAGCTGGTCGAACATATAGCCGGAATGCGCCCGAAGAGCTGACGGAAGAATATATTTTGTCGCCCCCGCTGACGATTGATCGAATGGCAAACGATGGGATCGAACTCGCGCGATATCTAAAGAATCGCTTTGGTGGAAGGAAGATCGTCCTGTTTGCGACGTCCTAGGGGCGGTTCTTGGTGTCGAGATGGTGCGAAGAGAGCCGAATCTTTTTTACGCTTACCTCGCGCATTCGCAAATGGTTCCCCCCCACAAAGGATTTGCCGGTTTGCTATCGTGTCTTGCAAACCATGGCCGAGAACGCCGGTGATGAAGATACGATCAATCAGTTGAAAAATCTGGGACCACCGCCATACGCGACAGCCAGGGAATACGGCCAGTTCTTTCGGGTGATCAAAAAGTATGAGGCCTTGAATTCCAGGGCGGCTCCCGACTCATGGCAGGACTGGGCCGCGCCTTATGACAACGAGACTGACCGAAGGAACAGGTATTTGGGCGACGACTATTCGTTCATCCAGTTCGCGGGACACGAACCGTTGCAAATCAAACCGATGCTTGGAAAATTCAACGCGCTGGAATTTGGTCCGGAGATCAAAGTTCCCCTTTTCATTGTTCAGGGCGAGAACGATATCATGACGTCCAAGCAGACGACCGAAAAATTCTTCGATACTTTAGGATCGTCGAAAAAGGGATATTTCCCGGTTCCCGATGCCGCGCATGATTTCACCGTTGATGTAGTGAATATGCAACTCGCCGTACTGAAGAAACAGATTCTGCCACTGATCGACGATCGGAGGGACTGACACTTCTTGAACCCCTCGGCGGCAGGAATGTCGCACTTCCGTGCCGTGCCGGTTTTCGGACCATCTGAAGATGTCTCTTCCTCCGAGAGACTGATCCGGTTCCGATCGCGCAAGGCGAGCGTGCGGTTGATCTGTTTCGCGTCGGGTGCTATTGGGCATAATGTCGAGAGGCCCCCGCTGCTTTGTTTCAGTCTCGCCAACGGGTTCCCTACGCGGCATTCTCTCGAATCGTGAACCTGCCATATTTTCTCAGACCACGTGCCGTCTCGGCGTTCGCGCTCCTTCTCGGAACGTTGCTCTCGGTTTCCGCCGCCGCTGAACGACCCAACATCATCGTACTCGTCGCCGACGATCAGCGCTGGGACACGCTCGGCGCGATGGGCAACAGGATCATTCAAACGCCGAACCTCGACCGACTGGCGAATGAGGGCGTGATGTTCCGCAATGCCTACGTGACGACGGCAATCTGCTGCATCAGCCGCGCCTCCATCCTGACGGGGCAGTACGCGGCACGACACGGCATTTTGAATTTCGCCGACCCGTTGTCGCCCGAGGCGTTGGCGATGACGTACCCGCTGCTGTTGCGCGACGCCGGATATCGCACGGCATTCATCGGGAAGTACGGTGTGGGCGGAAAAGGTCCTCTGCCGAAGGACGATTTCGATTATTGGTGGGCGACGGCGCATCAGCCGAAATACGAGAATCCGCAGCCCGACGGCTCGATCAAACACTACACTGACCTCGTCACGGAACATGCGCGTGAATTTCTGGAAACCTGCGATGGCAAACAGCCGTTCTGCATGTCGATCAGCTACAAGGCACCGCATGTCGAGGACAGCGATCCGCGTCAGTTCATTTACAATCAGCGTTACAAGGAGTTGTACGCGAACATCACGATTCCTCCGGCGAAAAACGGCACCGACGAGTACTTCAACAGGCTTCCCGAATGCCTGGCGACCGAAGAGAACGAAGCGCGGGTTCGCTGGCACATGCGCTTCGAAGAGGACAAGTATCAGGAGATGGTGAAGGGTTACTATCGGTTGATTACCGGCATCGACGATTCCGTGGCTTCGATCCGAAAGGACCTCATCGAACGCGGTCTCTCGGAGAATACCATAATTCTTTTTATCGGCGACCACGGATTCTACCTGGGCGAGCACGGGATGGCGGGCAAATGGTACGGCCACGAAGTATCGATCCGGGTGCCGCTGATTGTTTTCGATCCGCGCAAGGGCGTGACGAAGCCCAAACAGAAGCGCGATGAAATGGTGTTGAACATCGACCTCGCACCGACGGTTCTGGAGCTGGCCAAAGTCGAGGTTCCCGATGTTATGCAGGGCAGAAGTTTGATGCCGATCCTTCGTGGGGAATCGCCGAACTGGCGTTCGAGCTTTTTCTACGAACACAAGTTCGAGCATGCACGCATTCCGAGAAGCGAGGGCGTGGTTTCGGCCAAATGGAAATACCTCCGCTACATCGATACCGAACCGGTTCAGGAGGAACTCTATAATTTGCAACTCGATTCAGGCGAGGTGACCAATCTGGTGAACGATGCCCGTTACGCGGACCAGCTGAGCCGGCTGCGAATCCAGTGCGCGGCGCTGGCGCAAGGCGCGATGTAACGGTTTCGCCAAACATCAAATGAAGGCCAACGACTACAAGATCATCCCGGACGAAGACGAACTGACGGCGGTCAAACGCGATCTGAGCTTTCACGCGAGCACGGGGACCAATCCGAAATTTCTGTCGCCGCGGCAGGTCGAGGATTTCAACCGCGACGGGTTTGTGCGTCCGGTCCCGATCTACGGGAAATCTGAGATCGATTCGATTCGCGCTTACTTTGATCAACTGCTGGAGAAGGTGACGACGGAGGGCGGCAACAGTTATTCGATCAGCTCGGCGCATCTCAAGTACGGGCCGGTCTGGGATATTTTGACCGAGCCGCGCATCGTCCGGGTGGTGAAGGATATTCTGGGCGAGAATGTGATCGGTTGGGGTTCGCACTTTTTCTGCAAGATGTCCGGCGATGGCAAACGGGTCGCGTGGCACCAGGATTCAAGCTACTGGCCGCTCACTCCGTCGAAGGCGATCACCGTCTGGCTGGCGGTCGATGACGCGGATACGGACAACGCGTGCATGCGGTTCATCAGAAGCAGTCATTGGAAGGGGCACCTGACGTAGCGGCCGAGTTCGGCGGAGGAACATAACGTCCTCAATCAATCGGTGGACAACGCGGAGCAGTACGGCGAGGCCGTCGACAATTGCCTGAATGCCGGTGAAGCGTCGGTGCCTTCCGACCTGTTGCTGCACGGTTCGGAAGCCAACAACTCAACGCGCAGAAGGTGCGCGTTGACGTTGCGTTACTGCACTCCGGATGTGCGTGCTTACGCGGGTTGGAATGAAAAGGGGGTTTGGGTCGCCGGTGCGAACGAGTCCGGCCATTGGGCGAACCAGCCGAGACCGACGGAGTAGGACGGCCGCCCGATCTCCCTACTATTCCGCGTGCGCCGCCCACTTGGCCAGGCGCAGAAAAATTTCCAGGTTGTCCTGATTCTTGATCGCTATGCCGCCGACTCCTTCTTCGTTCAGCGCCCAGTTGGCAATCCATCCGGCGTCGGTCACCAGTACGACCCGGCCTTTCCCGACTTCCGCAATCGCCAGCAGGCAGCCCTCCGTGTTGCGCCGGCCCGTCAGGGTGGGTTGGTCCGTCGTGTTCTCGATCAGACAACGCGCGTTGGACGGATGGCCGGGAGTTATCTCGATCTGATTGCCGGTGTAGTAAGCCCAGGTGAGGCCGCCAAGAATTGGAAAATCCGCCGGCAGCTCGATTCGTTTTGAGTCCGTGTAATTGTCCGACCATTTCAGGCCCATCAAACGGAGGAACTGGTTCACGTCGCGCGTCTCCAGATTGTGATTTTCCTGGTTGCCCATGAGAATCAGTCCGCCGCCGCGCTGGACCCAGTTGTAGAGTTCGATTGCGTCGTCTCCCTTGATGTGATGGGGCGGTGGATTCGTCCCGTGCGGCTGGTCGTTGGGATTGGCGATCAGGATAAGTTTGGTTCCGGACAGGGTCGCTGCGTTCAACTGCTTGTCGTTCACCTTCACAAAGTACGTTTTCTCAAGCGCCTCCAAAACCTGGCTGTAATTTCCGGCTGCCGAATAACGGTTCTCACCGGACGCGTTGAAGTACTGACTGTAGAGAAAAACGGGATTGTCCGCCGCGTAGACCGGAGCAACAGCGGCGGCCATCGAAAGCAATGCGAAGATGATTCGGCACCCGGATGATTGGTTCATGAACGAACGCTAGGCCGTCCGGCGGGGCCCGTCCAGAGCGGAAGTTCGCGGTGATTCCTTGGTGAACTCCCGTCTCCCCGTTGGGATGGCCGCCGCTGAAATCAGCTCCCGATCAACGCGCGGCCTTTGGCGACTTCATCACCACCGCGGATGAGTGATTCACCGACGAGAATCGCGCCCGCCCCCGCGGCCTTCAAACGTTCGACATCGGCCCGCGTGTTAATGCCGCTTTCTCCCACGAGCAACGCGTCCGGTTGCGCGGCGAACAATTTTTTGGCGAGCTGTTCGGTCGTGCCGAGATCGACGGTGAAATTCTTCAAGTTCCGGTTGTTCACACCGATCAACGGCGCGTTGATCTTGAGCGCACGATCGAGTTCTTCGCCGTCGTGAACTTCCACAAGCGCTGCGATTCCGGCTTCCATCGCCATCTCGTGAAAGGTCCTCAGCTGCTGATCATCCAGAATCGCGACGATTAACAAAATCGCGTCCGCGCCCCATTCGATGGACTCCAGAATCTGTCGTTCGTCGATGATGAAATCTTTGCGCAACAACGGCAGGTCGACGGCGTCCCGGATCTGTTTTAGGTAGTCGAGTGACCCTTGAAAAAACTGTTCATCCGTCAGCACCGAGAGACACGAGGCCCCGGCGAGTTGATACCGTTTCGCAATCGTGACCGGATCAAAGTCAGGCCGGATCACACCGGCGGAGGGCGAGGCTTTCTTCACTTCCGCGATCAGCGCGATGTCACCGGCAGCCGGTTTTTTCAGCGCGGCGAGGAAGTCGCGTTGTTCGTTGCGTTCGAGCAACGCGTCGTGCAGATCGCCCGCCGCGATCCGTCGCACCGGCAGTTTTGAAACTTCGATTTTTTTCTGTGCGACGATCTTGTCGAGAATGTTCATATCGTTCTAACTCGTTCAGTGATCGGAGCTGTTAACCTAAATTCGGAGATGAGAACCACGGAAGGCGCGGAAAACACGGATCAGGAACGGGTTGTGCAAACGGGCTCCTTCTCCTGCCGGGGGTTCCACCCGGCTCACTCAACTCGATCATCATCTGTGTTGATCTGTGCCCTCTGTGGTTTCCCTTTTCAGGGTTATTCATCATCGGTGACGCCCTGCACACGCTTGGTCGGGCCGCCCGCGCGGAGCCAGCCGTTCACGAAGTCGTCGAGGTCGCCGTCCATCACGCTCTGCACATTGCTGGACTGCACGCCGGTGCGGAGGTCCTTCACCATCTGATACGGTTGAAACACGTAGCTGCGAATCTGGTTGCCCCAGCTCACGCTGCCTTTCTCGCTGTAGAACCGTTCCATCTCCGCCTTCTTCGCGTCTTCACGCAACGCGTACATTTTCGAGAGCAGCAGCTTCATCGCGGTGGCGCGGTTTTGCGCCTGCGAACGTTGGGCCTGCGAAGCCGCGACCAGCCCGGTTGGCATGTGGGTAATGCGCACCGCAGTTTCCACCTTGTTCACATTCTGACCGCCCTTGCCGCCGGAACGATACGTGTCCACGCGCAGTTCGACCTGCGGAACGGTGATTTCCGCTTCGTCCGCGATTTCACCAATCACGTCAACGCTCGCGAAGCTGGTGTGCCGGCGTTGGTTGGAATCAAACGGCGAGATGCGAACGAGCCGGTGCACGCCTCGCTCGGCCTTGCAGAAACCAAACGCGTTCTCGCCGACAATGCTCAGCGTGGCGCTCTTGATTCCGGCGACGTCGCCGAGCAGCGAATCGGTAAGCTCAACTTTCCAGCCGCGTTCCTCGGCCCAGCGCTGGTACATGCGCAACAGCATGTTGGCCCAGTCGTTGGACTCGGTGCCGCCGGCGCCTGCGTTGATGCTCATGATGCAGTTGCCGCGGTCGCCCGGACCGCTGAGAAAGACCTGCAGCTCGTGTTCATCCAACGTTTTTTTGACGTTCGAAAAATCTTTTTCGATGTCCTTGAGAACGGCGGGCTGGGCGTCTTCGGGCTCGGCCTCACCGAGTTCAATCATCACCTTGAGATCCTCGATCTTGGCGGTGATGGCCTCCATCGGTTCCACGCGACGGCGGATGGATCCGACTTCGTCGATGACCTTTTGGGCGGCGGGCTGGTTGTCCCAGAAACCGTCTCGCGACATCTGGGCCTCCAGTTCATTCAGGCGGGTTTTCAGTTTGGCGACGTCAAAGAAACCTCCGCAAGTGGGATTGTTTCGCTTCGAGTTCCGCCAGTTTGTCTTTCACTTCGTCAAACATATAGGGGCGAAGGGTAAGGAAGGCCGCCGGACGTGGAAAGCGGAATATTCTATTCGCCCTGATGATGGTGATGGTGATGGTGATGGGCGGGGTCCGCAGGCTTGAAAGCAACTGCCTTCAACGAAACCGGTTCCGCCACATTGGCGTCTTCGGAAACGTGATAAACGGGGTCGGGCCTGAGGTCTTTCATTACCTTCGTTTTGCCGGTCGCGGGCCAGAAAATTTCAATCTGATCAATGGTTGTCGCGTCACCGAGGCCGATCTCCTGCCGCAACGGGTTCGCGCCGAAACTTCCGCCGCTGCTCACGGTCCGGTGAAGCGCGCGCGCCGGAAGGCCCGGTTGCCGAGACTTTGATCCGCCCGCCAATTGCCGGGCGGTTGGAGGTCTTTCCTTCCAGCTTCAAACTGATCCAGTGGTTGCCATGGCCGGGGTCCTTGAACAGCGCGTTGCGGTAGACATCGCCGCTGTAGGCGCCGCCCATGTTGGCGAAAACGTCCTGATCGCCGTCGAGATCCAGATCCACGAAGGCGATGCCGTGACCTTTTTGGAGATGCCCGAATCCGCCGCTCGTGGTGACGTCCTAAAAGTTCCGTCGCCGTTGTTGCGCAGGAGCAAATTGGGGATCCGGCCGAGGCGGCCCCCAGGCGCCGCGCAGGACGAGCACGTCGGTGAAACCGTCATTGTTGTAATCCGCCTGGATCAGATGTAGTCCGGAATTAAGCCCCTCCAGACCCGCCTCCAGAGTGCGTTCATCAAACCCGCCGGAAACGGTCGTTCACAAAATAGCGGAGCGGATCCGAGAAGCCGAGCCCCGAGGTCATCAGGTCCGGGTCCCCATCGTTGTTGAAGTCCTCGGCGATGACGCCGCCGGAGAGGTTGTTTCCGGCGACGTCAGTAAATTTCTTGATGTCGTAGTCCGACCGGAACCGTTCGTCGGGAATCCTCCACTGCTCCGGAACACCGACGGGATATTCGCCGAGCGTCATGTAGGCGATGTTTAACAACCAGCGTGCATCCAGCAGATCCGGGTATCGCGAGAGCAGCCCGGTCAAAACCTTCACCGCCTCGATCGACCCCCGCTTGAGTTGATGAACCCCGTTTCCCGGCGTCGGCATTTTCCCGATGACTGAATCCGGCAATCCGCAGAAAGCCGGAATCAAAGCGACGTCAGGCGACCGGCAAAGTGTTTCCAGACTGGAAGCCGAACTTCGGCCTTGCTGGAAACGTTGGGGCCACGAAATGGCCAAAGGGAAGTGAGGGTAAGATGCCCCCACCATGCTGCTCCCAACTCCGCCGCCCGGTTGAACCATTTCTGCTTTTGACTTGGCCGATCATTTGTCCACATGCTCCGAGATATCCATGAAAGCAATTCTCCGATCATTATTTGCGTCCGTCGGAACGGCGATCCTGTTCTCCGCAGGCTGCCAGTCCGCGCCGAACTCGCTTCCAACCAAACCCATCGCGTTGCATCCGGAGAACCCGCATTACTTTCTGTGGCGCGGCAAACCGACGGTCCTGATCACGTCGGGCGAACACTACGGCGCGGTGCTCAATCTTGATTTTGATTACCGTAAATATCTCGACACGCTGGCCGCCGACGGAATGAACAACCCCCGCACCTTCACCGGTGCCTACGTGGAACCGGAAGGCGCGTTCAACATCGAGCGCAACACGCTGGCGCCGTTGCCAGGAAGAATGATCTGTCCGTGGCCGCGAAGTGATCAGCCGGGTTATGCGAACGGTGGAAACAAGTTCGATCTCTCGCGGTGGAACGAAGACTACTTCGCGCGGCTGAAGGACTTCGTCAGTTACGCGAACGAAAAGGGCGTGGTGGTCGAGCTCGCGTTATTCTGCCCGATGTACGAGGAGAAACAGTGGCTGCTCAGTCCGATGAACGCCGCGAACAACATCAATCGGATCGGCGACATCGCCCGCACGGATGTCTACACGCTGGACAAGAACGGGGTACTGCTTGCGGAGCAGGAGAAATTGACCCGGCGGATCGTCACGGAGTTGAATGGGTTCGACAACGTGATGTTTGAAATCGCCAACGAGCCCTACTTCGGCGGCGTCACGATGGAGTGGCAGCATCACATCGCAGACGTGATTGTGGAGACGGAACGCGGGTTGCCGAAGAAACATCTCATCTCACAGAACATCGCGAATAACTCGGCGAAGATCGAGAATCCGCATCCGGACGTTTCTGTCTTCAATTTTCACTACGCGACGCCCCCGGACGCGGTTGCGTTGAACTATCATTTGAACAAGGTGATCGGCGACAACGAGACCGGATTTCGCGGGACGAACAACGCGCCGTATCGGATGGAGGGCTGGGATTTCATCATGGCGGGCGGCGGGCTTTTCAACAATCTGGACTACTCGTTCACCGCGGGCCACGAGGACGGCACGTTCCCTTACCCGGCGTCGCAACCCGGCGGAGGCAGTCCGCAGTTCCGTCGCGAGATCCGCATCCTGAGTGAGTTCATCAACGGTTTCAACTTCATCAAAATGCGACCGGACAACTCGGTGATCAAGGGCGGCATTCCGGCGGGCGGCACCGCGCGGGCGCTGGTTCAACCCGGCAAAGCGATGGCCATTTATGTTCGCAACGAGGGATCGACCGGTCCGTGGTCCGCACGATGGACAGGCTTCATCGAAGCGCCGGCGACGGGTGAGTTCATGCTTCATACATTTTCGAACGACGGCGTCCGGTTGTGGATTGACGGCAAACATGTCATCGACAACTGGACCGATCACGGTGAGACCGAGGATGCGGCGAAGGTGCGGTTTGAAGCGGGCAAGCAACACGAGATCACGCTGGAATATTTTTACAACGGCGGTCAGGGCGTGACGAAGTTGTGGTGGACAACGCCAGACGGAAAGAAGGAACCCGTTCCCGCGAATGCGTTCCGGTTGCCGGACAAGGATGCGTGGGGTTTGCGCGGCGAATATTTCAAGGATCGCGATTTGAAGAAGCCGTGGGCGAATCGCGACGACGGCACGATCAACTTCGTCTGGGGAGTGAAGCCGCCTTTGAGCGGAGCCGAGGCCGGGGGCTCGACCGAGCTTCACGTCGAACTCGCCGCGGGAACCTGGCAGGCGGAATGGGTGGACACGAAGACCGGAGACATCAGGAGAATCTCACGCGCGGTCGGCGGCTCCGTCGTGCCGTTCAGTGCGCCGGCGTACGAGGGTGATATCGCCTTGCGGATTGTCAGGGACTGATACGCGACGCTCCAACCAGACCGCGCCGGGCGGACCTCACGCGCGGCCGCCGTAATTCGGGGTCATCAGGCCGGAAAGTATTCGCAGCCAGGTGCGGAGGATCAGGAAGATCTTGTGCGGCTTGCTGAGTTTCGTGGTTTGCGGGCCGAACACGTTGAACTTGTTGGCCTCCACTTTTTCAAGAAGCCGCCAGTAGACTGCTCCCATCAGTTCTGCGGCGACCATCGAGCGGCGGTCTTCTTTCGGAAGGATCTCCCGCGCTTTTCGATAGTGTTCTTCCGCACGATCGGCGATCTCCCGGGCCAGCGCGATATAGTTCTCCGAGTAACGCCCCTTCAGAATGTCCGCTTCACTGACGTCATGTTTTTTCATGACATCGAGCGGGAGATAAATCCGGTCGCGCTCGGCATCGACACGCACATCCCGCAAAATGTTTGTTATCTGCAGGGCGAGACCGAGATGATAAGCGTATTTGTGGCAGGCTTCGTTCTTATAACCAAAAATCCGGATGCTCAACAGACCGACAACGGAGGCGACGCGGTAACAATATTTCTCCAGATCTTCGAGCGTCTCGTAGCGCTTGATCGAGAGATCCATCTCCATTCCGCGAATGAGCTCCTCGAACAGATCGAGCGGCAAGTTGTATTCCCGGATGTAGGGCTGGAGTTCGCGGTTGACGGGCAACTCGGGCTGGCCGTTCGAGCACGCCTTCTTGATGTCAGTCCGCCATCTATCGAGATCCTTCTGGCGCTGATCGATCGGGATGGATTCCTCGTCGGCGACATCGTCGACTTCGCGGCAGAACGCGTATAACGAAGCCATCGCGCTGCGCCGTTCCTTGGGCAGCAGAATGAACGCAAGCGCGAGGTTGGACGCGCTTTTCTTCGTGATCTGCTCGCTGGTCGTGGGCTGCATTTAGAGGCTGGTGTTCGGCGGCGTGTTCTCGTCGCGGATGGGTGGGAGTCCGCCCGATTCGGCGAGCGTGGGGAGCTGCTGCCGGGGTCTGTCGTGATGACGACGCTTCTTGCGCCGCGATTTCTTTGATTCTCGGGCCGAAGCGTCGTCGGCCTCCTGTTCGCGGAGAAGTTCCTCGGAATTTCTCAGGATCTCCGGGCCCCGCTTCCGGCGGCGCCTCGCCCGCTTGCTTTTGCGACTGATTGCGGTCACGATAAAAATCACGACCGCCAGGCCGGTGATGACTCCTCCGACAAGCAGAAAATCCCAGATCGCCGGACTGATGGTCGGCGTGTTCGCGGGCAAAATCTGGGCAATGAATCTTTCGGCGTTCATGCGGCTGAATCGTTTGGCTGGGGCGCGGGATCCTCGTCCTCGCCGTCGCTGTCCAGTTTGATGTTCAGGCGTTGAATCCGGTAGCGGAGGGCGTGGCGGCTGAGGCTCAACGCGTCGGCGGTCTTCCCGAGGTTGTAGCGCTGATGCTCGAGGGTCCGCATGATGAGGTCCTTCTCGTACTGGACGATCATGTCGTCGAGGCTCTGGTCGGGCTGTAGCGCGGGGGCCTCCTCAGATTTTCTCAGCCGGGTTTCGAGGTAGAAATTCGGAAGACTCGGCGTCTGGATCTGATCCGTGGTCTCGAGAATGACAGCGCGCTCGATGACATTGCGAAGCTCGCGGACGTTGCCGGGCCAGTGATGGCTCATGAGCTTGCTCCGCGCGCCGGCCGAGATGGATTTGATGGGTTTGTTCATCCCTGAGGCAAACTGGGTCAAAAAGTTTTCCGCAAGCAGCCGGATGTCCGAACCGCGGTCGCGCAGCGGCGGCGGGCTAAACTGAACGACGTTCAGCCGGTGGAACAGGTCCTCGCGGAACGTCTTCTCCTCGATCTCCCTGATGATATCCCGGTTGGTCGCGGCGATCAGGCGGACGTTGACGCGGCGCTCCTCGTTGCCGCCCACCCGGGTGAAACTGCCGTCCTCCAGAAACCGCAGGAGCTTGGCCTGTAGTGGCCGGCTCATGTCGCCAATCTCATCGAGGAAGATGGTTCCGCCGTCGGCCTCTTCAACGCGGCCGATCTTCTGTTTGATGGCACCGGTAAACGATCCTTTTTCGTGACCGAACAACTCACTTTCCAGAAGGTTCTCGGGAATCGCGGCGCAGTTGATCCGGACGTATTCCTTGTTCTTTCGGTGGCTCAGATTGTGGATCGCGCCGGCGATGAGTTCCTTGCCGGTGCCGCTTTCGCCGAGGATCAGCACGGTGGCGTTGGTGGGCGCGACGGTCTTGATCAGCTGCCGGAGTTCCAGCATGCGCTCGGACTCGCCAATGATCTGTTCCAGTGCGTTGGCCTTCGGGGCCTTGCTGCGCAGGGCGGCGTTCTCCTGGAGCAACCGGTAACGCTCCGCACACCGGCCGACCGCGTGAAGCAGCTCTTCGGGCGCAAACGGTTTGGAAAGATAGTCGATCGCGCCGGACTGGATGGCCTCGACGGCGAGTTTGGGCGTGGCATAGGCCGTGATCATAAGCGCCGGGGTGTTCGGCCACTGATCCCGGACGCGCCGGAGAAAGTCATATCCGTTCATCCCGCCGAGCCGGGCGTCGGTGATAACCATGAAGTATTCGTCCTGTTCCAGCCGTTTCAGCCCGGACTCCGCGGAGTCGACGGTCTGCACGGAGTAGCCCTCCTCCTGAAGCATCGTCTGGATGGACGTGCGGATGTTCTTTTCGTCATCGACGACGAGTATTGCCGGCAGCTCCTCACTCATTTTATTTTAGCAGCGTTCGAGGAGGGAAACGTAAAATGAACCGGGCACCTTTTCCAAGCTCTGATTCCGCCCGGATGGAGCCTCCGTACAGCTCCATGTTATTGCGCACGATGGCCAGCCCGAGACCGCTCCCCTTGAGTTTCGTGGTGAAATAGGCCTCGAAGACCTGCTCGAGTCTGGTGGCGTCAATCCCCAGGCCCGTGTCTTCCACGGTGACGATGACCGCGTCATCGGGATCCTGAGCGGTGCTGATCTTGATCCGGCCCCGGCTTTCCGTGGCTTCACGGGAGTTCTGCAGAAGGTTGGTGAAGATCTCGCGAAGGTGCCCCTGCTGCATCAGCAGCGTGGGCAGGTGCTGGCCGTAGTGCCGTTCGATCTGGGTTTCAAACCCGGCGCCCGCCGGAAAAACGGATTCGATGCACGCATCCATTTCGTCGCTCACGATCAGCCGCTCGATTTTTCCGTCTGCCAGGCGCGCGTAACCCATCAGTTCCGTCAGAATACGATCCGAACGGTCGACTTCCTCGCGGATGATCGCCAGCTGTTGTGCGGCGGTGGCGTTGGTGTCCTTCAACGAGCGCTGCAGCGACCAGGCAGTGTTGTTAATAATCGAGAGCGGGTTCTTGATCTGGTGGGCGATCTCGCCGGCAAGCCGCCCGGCCGTTTTCACCTGCTCGTTGCGCAGGATGAATTCCCGCCCCTCGTCGTCCAACAACCGTTGCCGCTCGAACAGCACTTGAACCGCGTAACAACACAGGGTCATCAGAGCGAGCAGAAATATACGAACCAGCGCATCTTTAGGTCTGCTGACGTCGAACCCTTCTGCGACGCCGGCTGCCAGTTCCGAATCCGTCTTGCTCGCCCAGGAGTTGAGAAGTCCAGCCGCCAAAAAACTCAGGTTTGTCACAACTTGCAGGATGATCTGCGGTGCCATCGTCGGTACGCTGATGGCGTTTCGGACCACCAGCACCAAAAACACAAAAAACAAGCTGCTGTCGAATCCATCGGTAATGTACGTCAAACACGAGAGAAGAATGCTGTCGGCACAACAGATCCCCACCACGGTCGGGCGGAGATAAGTCAGCGGTGATTGCTTGGCCTTTAAAACGGCGTAGAAACCGGCCACGTTGCAGAGGACGTACACCACGAAGATCCACTTGATGATGTCCTGAATGAAAGCACGAACGTTCTGCGGATCCCAAAACCAGTCCGAATAAAAAACGGCGACGAATATGTAGACGACCAGAACCAGCTTTATCGGGATGACAAGATCGCGCTCGATTCCCACGATGCGTTCGAACTGCCGCGACGGCTCCAGCGGCGGCATCACGAGCATGCGTGACAACTCGGCGATGGATTTGCGCTTGGTTTTCACCATGGTGGGCGCTTCGTGAGCCAACTTTCTCAGCTCAACAGCGCTTCAACTTTTTCAACGATCTTGTTGACCGGCCACAAACGGCCGAGCCCCTCGTACCCGCAGCTCAACATCCCCTCTTCGGGTCCGATAAATTCAACGCCGCGATCCGTCAGGGTCCGCACATTCGCCGCTGTCGCCGGATGCAGCCACATTTTGCCGTTCATCGCGGGGGCGACGAGCACGCGCGCCTTCGGGTTCAGCGCAAGGGCAATGCAGGTCAGTGCGTCGTCCGCGAGACCGTGAGTCAGTTTGGCGATCACGTTGGCGGTCGCTGGCGCTACCAGCAACAGATCCGCCTCGTCGGCCAGGCGGATGTGCGTCGGTTTCCAGCCTTCTTCCTCATCATACAGATCCGTCACCACCGGACGCCGCGACAACGTCTTGAACGGCAGCGAGGTAATAAATTTTTGCGCATCGGCGGTCATCACGACGTTCACCTCAAAGCCGCCTTTCGTCAGCAAGCTTGCGAGATCCGCCGCTCGGTGCGCGGCGATCGAGCCAGTGACTCCCATTACAATTCGTTTAGCCCCGGACATAGGTTGTGGGCGAACGGTAAGTGAGGAACCGGGCGAAGACGATGCGATTTTGTTTACAAATTTGGCGGAACACCCGGAGTCGCTGTTCCTTGCCGGTATTTCAAGTCCGTGATTATCAGACAATTGCACAACTCCCGTTGCCGGATTCGATGTTCTGCCTCATTTTACGACATAGCTGCCCAAGATAATGACACGTTGCTGGGCAGCCCGTGTTGACCGGGAAATATAAGTCGTAATATGAAAACCGAACGCACTTTTGTCTCTCTCCCATCCGGGAACTGGCTTGATCGAATCAATCTCAGGAAGGAAACCCGTCAGGGCCATATTCTCCTGTGCGTCGCACTCTGGTCGGCCATCAGTTTTCTCGTATTCAGCCGGTATGTTCTGGCGACCGTTATTATCGACGGAGCCAGTATGGAGCCCACGCTCACTTCCGGTGACACCTGCCTGTTGAACCGATTGGAACCGTTGCTGGGATCGATTGACCGCGGTGAAGTGGTGGTGCTTCAGGATCGTGGTCCGACGGATTATGCCATCAAACGCGTGATCGGCCTGCCCAACGACGAAGTGGAGATTCGCGACGGTCACGTTTTCGTTAACGGAAGCGAATTGATTGAAGAATACCTAGCGAAAGGCACTTCAACTTTCTCTCCCAGCAAAAACCACGACCGAATTGTCGTCGGTCCAGAATCCTATTTTGTACTCGGCGACAATCGCGAGATCAGCGAGGACAGCCGCTATTACGGCCCGATCAAGAAAAGCGCCCTTCTCGGCGTGGTTTTCAAATAGGCCTGCCCGTCGGTCCATCGATCCCCCGTTTCTTCTTCTGGCGAACTTCCTGCGTCGCCGCTGCTTCATGAATGTCGGCAACTGCCGATAGTCAATGCGGGCACCCGCCGGTGTCCGGCCCGTTCCACACACTCGACGATTTGCCCAAAGCAGCAGCACATGAAACGTATTCTCTTCGTAGATGATGAACCCCTGTTATTGGAGGTCATCGAAGCACGGCTCAGCGAGCGGTCGGCCAGCTGGGAAATGGACTTCGCCGCCGGCGGTGACGGCGCGCTGAGACTGATGTTCCAGAAACCCTACGATGTCATCGTGGCGGACATGCGCATGCCGGAAATGGACGGCATCGAACTGCTGACCCTCGTCATGCAGCGGCATCCCAACACCACCCGCATCATGCTGTCCGGCCAGTCGGACCGCGACCAGACGCTGCGGCTTGTCGGGACAGCCCACCAGTACATCGCCAAACCATGCAATCTGGACGACCTCGAATGCGCCATTGATCAGGCGCTGGATCAGCGCGAAATCCTGACCAATGAGTCTCTCAAGAAACTGGTGTCGCAGATGCAATCCCTGCCCAGCATCCCGACGCTTTATCTGGAACTGGTCGAGGAACTGCAAAAGGACGATCCGGCGCTCGAGAAAATAGGTGAGATCATTTCGCGCGATCTGGGCATGTGCTCGAAAATGTTGCAGCTCGTGAACTCCGCATTCTTCGGTCTCCCGCGCAAGATCGCCAACACCGAGGAAGCTGTCGGCTATCTCGGCGTCGATACCGTCAAGGCGCTCGTGCTGTACCTCCACATTTTTTCCCTCTACGAACGGGTAAAAATCAAAAACTTTTCATTCGAACGGCTTTGGAGCCATTGCTGGGCCGTCGGTGTTGCCGCACGAAAAATTGCCAAACACGAAGGTCTTTCTCGCGAAGCTACCGACAACGTGTTCATCGCCGGCCTGCTTCACGATGTCGGCAAACTCGTGCTGGTGACCGGCGTTCCCAGCAGTTACCAGCTCGCCATCGACAAGAACGAAAATGAACACCTCTTGATGCACGAGGCGGAGAAGGCGGTCTTCGGCACCAGCCACGCCGAAGTCGGCGCGTATCTCCTCGGTCTTTGGGGGCTGCCCAAGCAGATCATCGACGGCGTCGGTGGCCATCACAATCCGGGGGCCGGCGGAGACACGGACGCAATCACGCCCGCAACACTCATTCACATCGCCAATTGGATCGATCATCAATCGTCTCCCACTCCCTCGGACGCCGTGAGCTCGCTGTTGGACGAACCGTATCTCGAGCGCTGCGGCCTGCTTGAGAAAGTGGCCGAGTGGAAAGAACTGATTGCGGCCAACCCGGAAGTGGGTCGCGGCTAAAACGCCGTTTCAACATGAACAAATATCGCATTCTCCTGGCCGACGTTGACGAGTCGTTCCTGTTTCTGATCACCGACTACCTCAAGTTTCATCGATCGCACTGGCAGGTGATCCCCGTTCGCACGGCCCTCGAACTGACGGACCACATCCAGCGCAATCCGTTCGCTGCCGTGATCGCTGATTCGGCTTTCCCCGGTTTCCAGCGGGGTGAAATCCTGGCTGCCGTCTCGGTTCAATGCCCGGCGGCCATCCGCGTGTCGCTCTCCGGAAACTATGATCGCGACGTCAGCCTGAAGATCATGCGATACGCGCATCAGAATCTCTGGAAACCCTGTGCGCCGGAAGAAATTTGCGAGACGTTGACCCGGTGTTTCGCCCTGAAAACCGCGCTCAACCACGACCGGCTCAAGCTGTTGGTCACGCAGATTGATTCCCTGCCCAGCCTGCCGCGACTTTATCTCGATTTCCTGGACGAAGTCCGCAAACCCAACCCGTCTTCCAGCCGCTTGAGCGCCATTCTCAAGCAGGACATCAGCCTGTGCGCAAAAACACTGCAACTCGTGAATTCCGCGTTCTTCGGGCTTCCGCACAAAATCGAAAATCCCGAGGAAGCGCTGCTTTATCTCGGTCTGGAAAATATCAAGGCGCTCGTTCTTTCCATTCAGGTTTTCAGTCTCTACGACAAAATGAAACTGCACGGGATCGATCTGGAATCCTTGTGGAGCCACAGCTGGGAAACCGGCCGGATCGCCCGTCAAATTGCAACGTTTGAGAAACGACCGAGCGACGAAATCGAAACCGCCTTCAACGCCGGACTGCTGCACGACATCGGAAAGCTTGTGCTCGCCAGCGGCGTCCCGCGCACGTGGAAAAAGATTCTGGAAACCGCCGCCAGCGAAGGAATGACTCTCTGGCAGGCCGAGCAGCAGATTCTCGGCACCACCCACGCCGAAGTCGGTGCGAGCCTGCTGGCGAACTGGGGTTTGTCCGATCAACTCGTGGAGGCCGTCGCGTTCCATCATCATCCCGAGCACAGTGGCGCCAGCAACTTCAGCCCCTTGACCGCCGTTTACGCCGCGAACTTGCTGGCCGACAAGGAATTCTCCATCGCGCCGCCCCGGAATGCGGGAGAGCTCGCCTACCTCGAACTGCTCAACCTCGAAGACCACGTCCCCGAATGGCGCGAGCGCTTCGTCGTGGCGGGTTGAGCCGGAACGTAGCGGCGGGCATCCCTGCCTACCGTGAGGGCGGCTTCCAGCCGCCCGGATCTGCGGCCGGATTGCGAGACGTGATTGAAAATTCTTACGTGCCCGGCGTTGCGAATTGTTTCTTCCGCCGGGCTGGGAAGCCCGGCTCACCTCAGCCAAGGATGGCTGCCGCTACACTTTTCAGAATGGCTTTGACATATTCTCTGTTTCCAACCGCCCGCCGCCTGTGTAGCCTTCGCGCATGAAGCAATGGATCACGCAGTACATCGAGGCGCAAAAAGCCGCGCTCGATTCCATCCCCGCCGACAAGGTCGCCGAGCTGATCGGGGTGTTCGCCAAAGCGCTAAAAGAGGACAAACAGATCTTCTGTTTTGGCAACGGCGGCAGCGCGGCCAATTGCTCCCATTTCGCCACCGACCTCGGCAAGGGTTCCTCCGACAAAATCGGCCGGCGTTTCCGCGTTCTTTCGCTCAACGACAACACCGCCTGGATGACCGCGCTCGGCAACGACTATTCGTACGACGACGTCTTTGTCCGCCAGTTGGAAAACTACGGCCGTCCCGGCGACATCGCGCTCAGCCTCAGCGTCAGCGGCAATTCGCCCAACTGCGTGAAGGCCTTGGAATGGTCCAAAAATAATGGCCTCACCACCGTTGCACTCGTCGGTGCGAAACAGGGCCGCATGGCGGAAATCGCCGATCTCGTTATCGCCGTGAACGAGACTCATTACGGCCGGGCGGAAGACGCGGAGATGGGGATCTGCCACATGCTCTGCTACGCGTTCATGGAGAAGCCCGAGATCGCCCGCTGATGCGCGGGGCTCGTTGAGCCTCTACTCCATCGGATACTTCAACCCCCATTGGGCGCGGATGGAATTCAGCGTTTTCATGATCGAAAGCGTCTCATCCAGCGGCATCAAAGAGCTCTCCAGTTTTCCCTCCCGCAGACATCGCCCCACCTCTGCAGCTTCAAATTGATAGCCGTTTCCGGTGAGCGGAAATTCCATTCGCTCGTCGTCGACGCCTTCGCGGGAAAGCGTCATGCCTGTCGGCCTCCACCAGGGGCGGTCGATGCGGATGCGTCCGGTCGTCCCCATAATGCACGCGTCGTGGAACGTTTCGGTGCGGATGGCGGTGGAGAGCACGGCGAGCCGGCCTCCGGTGTGCGACAGCACCATCGCCGCTTCCTCGTCCACTCCGGTTGTTCCCAGATGCGCGAGGCTGGCAATCCGGGTCGGCGGGCCAAAGATCATCGACGCAAGTGAAACCGGGTAGACGCCGACATCCAGCAGCGCCCCGCCCCCGAACGCGGGATTGAAAAGTCGTTCTTCCTCATTGCGCTCGGCGCGAAAGCCAAAGTCCGCCGATAACATCCGCACTTCGCCGATCACGTCCGCCGCCAGCAACGCCTGCAGTTTTTCCATCAGGGGAAAAAATCGTGTCCACATCGCCTCCATGACGAAAAGCTTCTTCTCCCGGGCAAACTGGATGACGCGTGCAGCCTCACCGGCGTTGATGGCAAACGGCTTTTCACACAGCACCGGTTTGCCGGCGGACAACGCGAGCAGCGTGTTCTCCGCGTGGCAGGAATGCGGAGTGGCCACGTAGATGACGTCAACGTCCGGATCATTCACGAGTGCTTCGTAACTGCCGTGTCGTTTCGGCGCGCCAAAACGGTTTCCGAACAGTTCCGCCGATTTGGTTGATCGCGAACCGACGGCCACCAGCTCAGCGTCGGACAATTGCTCAAGACCTTCCGCGAACTGGCTCGCGATGCTGCCGGTTCCCAGAATGCCCCATCGGATTGTGTTAGCCATGAGATGTGTTTGTAACAATGGGCGACGGCTGAAGCACCTTAATTCTCCGTGCACCGCACCTCTGGGAACGGCGATATTCCTGTCGCCCGGAAAACTCCCTATATGGCTGAAGTCCAGTGTTCCCGGGGTACCACAAGCGGCCGACGAAGTTTTCCGCCAGATTCCCGACAGCAACATCCGGCGACAGGAATGTCGCCGTTCCGAAACTTTCCGTTGGCCACCCTGTCCAATTCTTGCGACTTAACACGTGAGAAGCATGAGTGATCCAACCAGCCAGTTGATTCATCGCGCCGGAAACGGGGACCGGGCAGCCGCCGGAGAGCTGATCGACCAGTTTCACCCGCTCATCTACGCCTACCTGCGTCGATTGACCGGTGACACCAGCGACGCCGAGGACCTGACTCAACAGACGTTTTCCAAGGTCTGGCAATCGCTGAAAAAATTTGAAGGCCGGTCCACTGTCTCCGCGTGGCTGCATGGCATCGCCTACCACGCGTTCGCCGACTGGATGCGAAAGCGTCGCCCAACGGAGAATCCGGACGCGGGTTGGTGGGAAGCCTGCCCCGATCCTTTAAAACCGTTCGACGAAATTGCAGACCGCGATTCCGCCGCGACCGTCTGGAGCGCCGCCGACCAACTGCCCGATGATCTGCGGCAGACCATCCATCTCCACTACTATCAGGAACTCACTTTGAAGGAGACCGCCGACGCGCTCGGCATCGCCGTCAGCACCGTGAAGTTCCGAATCTCAAAAGCCATCGGTCAGTTGCAAAAAGAACTCGCCGAACCGGGACTCAAATCCGCCGCGTCAAAATCTTGAACCCGCTCCCGTCATGAAAACTGAATCTGAAATTGAAAACCTCCTGCGCCAAGCACCCGCTCCCGCGCCGTCGCCGGAACTCGGCGGGAAGTTGAAGAACGCCGTCCACCTGCCGCAATCCACGAACGGCACGGACCTCAACCTCGGCGGCGCGTTCTGGCGACGCTGGCTCCCCGCCATCGGGTACGCCGTGATGGTGCTCGGATGTGTCGTGGTGCTCGCCGTGCAGAACCACCGGCAGTCCGCCGTCGTTCAGCAATTGGAGAAACTTCGCGAAGACATCACCTTGAAAGAACAACAGATCGAAATGCAACGCGACCAAACGCGCCTCGCCCTCGCCGCCGATGCCCGGATCAAGAGTCTTCAGGACAACGCCACCGAAGCAGATCAACTCGCCGCGACACTGGCGGAACTCCAGGCGTTGATTGCAAAACTCACCACCGAAGCCACCGATCTTGAAGCAAAGCTGGCCGTAGTGCCGGACAGCAATGAAGTCATCGCTCCGTATGATTTCTTCAACGACCCGAATGGGCCGATGCAAAAGGCGCGCGAGGAAGTGGATTCCACTAAATGCGTCAACAACATGAAACGGATTGGGCTGGCCTTTAGGATATTCTCGAATGACAACGACGGATTGTTCCCACCCAATTTCAATTCGATGGCGAACGAACTATCCCAAGCCACCGTTCTCTGCTGTCCGAAGGATGAATCAAATCGAATGCTCGCAGAACGACTGTTTGACTTCGTCCAACCGAACGGCCCCAAAGATGACTGGTCAGACTGGAAAGCGGCGTGGGCGAGATGGCCGATCAATGGTGGATCGTATGAAATGCTCGGAGCCAATCTGAATAGAAACGATCCTGTGGTCGACAGAAAGATTGTCGCTAAATGTCGATTCCACGGACATGTGACGTATGGGAACGGTGCCGTAATCCGTGGTGACACGTTGGGAGGACTCCAACCATGAAACGCCATTGGCCAATATTCATCGTGGCGCTGCTGGCAGTTGTCGTCTTCAAGCAATCTTCAACCACCCACGCAAGAGCGGTTGAACAGAAGGAACTCGAAGCCCGACTCGAAACTCTCAACGCAGAACTGGCCACGATTTCCGATCCGGCGTCACGTTCACCGGTTGTTTCCGCCACCGACATTGAGGGACTGCGGCAACGCGCCGAACCGGTCTATCAACTTCGAGGTGACGTGACCATGACACGGCCGGAACTTGACCGAATCCAGACGATGATCGCCCAACTCGCGAAACGATACGAAGCACGTTCCAATCAACTGGCGTTCGCGGAAGCCCCGGTTTTTCCGGAGGATTATCGGCAGGGTCCGGCACTTCGAAATGTTGGCCAGGCCTCCCCGGAGGCGACACTGGAAACGTTTTTTTATGCGAATATCGCGGGAGATGTCGATCTGATGATTCCGTGCTTTGACGAACTGATCGGACTGAAGACTCTCGACGACGACGCCAAACAAAGAACGGCCAATGAGATGAAGCAGATGTTCGCCCGCTTTCCGGGCTATCAGCTCATCGGTCGCGAACAACCGGCCCCGACCAGGATTAGGCTGGGCATCCGCACCTCGCCGGAATCAAAAACAATTCACATCGTCCTCGATCTGACCGACCGGCAATGGGTCATCAACGCCAAAGAGTCCGACTTGTTCAAGTGAACAATGTGGAGTGCGGCGGCAAAGCGCAGCGTCGACGGCGCTTTCGGCTGCCGGACAGGGCTGCCACATTCGTAAACCTTACGACCGCGCCGTGGTGTCACAACCTCACAGAGTCACACGGGTCACGTCAAAAGCGGTGTCGCCGTTTCACTCTGCCACCGCACTCCACATAACTTCAGCGCTCCAGCATCGGGTCGTAATCGTCGGCCACGTTCAGTTGGTCTGTCCTGATTCCGTAGATGGTTTTGACCTGTGCCGGTTGTGCGGTTCGCTCGAACCATGCAGCACTGCACCAACGATACTGATTCGCCACGCGCACCAATCCATGTTTCACAGCGTTTTGATGGGTGTAGTTCAATCTCGCCAAATACGATTTTTCATAGCTGAGTTTCGAATCCCAGAAGTTGTGCCAGATTTTTCGACCAGGCGTGTTGTCGAGTCTGTTGATCCACTTCGCGGTCTTCTCATGAAGCTTGGACAGCATCCGTTTCATGGTGCCCGCATCCGATTCGTCTGCTGGTGACCGCCCTACGAAGTGGTAGTGATTCGAAAAGACGGCCCAGGCTTCCAGTTGCCCTCCGAAGTCCGCAGCAAGCTTCAGCAGGCCGCGTTGTAGTACCTCCGATCTTTTCGAATTCCGGAAGTGATGCGCCTTCCCATACGTCGCCGCAGTAACAAAGAAGACGCCGCCCTCACAAAGCCGGTGAACAAGCGCATGCGGCCAGGGAATTTGAGAATCATTCGCCATACATTGTCGTTAGAATTACCATTTCACTTCTTCCGAACAAGCACCAAGCCCTATGGAGTGCTCCGGCAGAGCGCAGCCGCGACGGCGCTTTCGAACGCAAGGTGAGGTTGCGTCATTCATCAATCTCGCGACCGCACTGGAGACTCACAGAAGGCCGAGGTCCTTCTCGTCACGTCACTCCATATGATCGCCGTGTTTGCCTACCAATCGATCACCGTGAGTTTCTTCGGGTCGTCCACCGGCGCTGTCACGGACAGGCCCTCCTTGATTCGAGCTAAAATGGCGTCGCGTTCCGTCTTGAAAGTAGGACAGGTTTGCAACCTGTCTGTTGCGGCCACGAAAATCCAGACGCGGTTTCAAGAAACCAACCGACCATGAATCCACACCGGCTGTGATTTGCGGCACCCGAGACCGGCGGGACGCCTGTCCTACATTTCAGGCACCACCGAACCCGTTCTCCCCATTCGTGAAAATTAGCGCAACTCGCGTAAACCTCTTCCTCCCCCGAGCCGGTTGAGCTCAGTCCTGTTCGGATTGCTGCTCCAGAGCGTCGGTGATCTTCCGCAGGTATTCGTAGGAAAACAGCCCGGAGCTGTGGCCGTCCCCCCAGACCGGTTGCAGGGCGTAGCCACCAACGTATCCAATCTTCCGCAATTGGATCGAACCGGCGCTGAGCGGTTTGTCCGGGTTCTTGTAGAGGTTCCCCAAAATGTCCATCTCGCCCTTGCACCCGGCGCAGGGGCACGCGCGGCGCAGGAGATCAAGCTTGATGAAGCTTTCCCTGTTGTCGTCCCACTTGATGGCGAGTTCGTCGCCGATGGTTTGTATGTCAACCGGTCGCATGGGCGTGATAATTCACCGGTTCCGAACGCCCGTCGATCTAGTAATTTCAGGAAGAAAATGGACCAGCAAACCGCTAATGAACGCCGCTAAAAACTGCCCGCACATGACGACTGACTCACTGATTACCGACCTACTGATTACTAACTCGAATTACGTCCTCGCCACCAAAAATTCCTTCAACCTGGCCGCGATCATCCCACCGAAACCGGGAACAGCCGCGATCTCTTCCTCGGTCGCGGTGCGGAGCCGTTGCACGGATTTGAATTTCTTGAGCAACGCCGCCTTGCGCTTTTCGCCGAGACCGGAGAATTCATCGAGCAGGCTTTCCGAAATCTTTTTCAACCGAAGCTGCGCGTTGTAAGTATTCGCAAACCGGTGCGCCTCATCGCGGACACGTTGAAGCAGTTTCAAAGCGCCGGTATCGTGGCTCAATCGCAACGGCGATTTCTCACCGGGCCGATAAATTTCTTCAAACTCCTTCGCCAAACCGATCGTCGGAATCGTCGCCATGTCGAGCTTCTCCAGTTCGGCCATGGCCGCGTTTAGCTGGCCTTTCCCGCCATCGATCAAAATGAGTTCGGGCGGCGGCAGTTGATCGGTCTTCACACGCTTGTACCGGCGGCGGATCGTTTCGGCCATCGACGCAAAATCGTCCTGTCCTTCGACCCCTTTGATTTTGTAACGCCGATAATTATTTCGATCCGGCCGGCCGTTCACGAAGCAGACCATCGACGCCACCTTGAACGTCCCGCTGATGTTCGAGATGTCGAATCCTTCGATGCGCCGCGGCGGTGCGGGCAGGCTCAACGCCTCGCCCAGCTCGATTAAATCCCTGTCCGGATCCAGCGCGAGCGGGAGCGTGTAGGGCACCCGCGTGAAGCTGCGATTGTTCGCCGTGCTGCGCTTGAGATCCTGGATGGTATCACGGATTTTGGCCGCCGCTTCGAAGTCCATTTTGGCCGCCGCAAGTTTCATCTCCGCTTCGAGCTGCCCGATCATTTCCGTGCACTGACCGGACAGGAATTCGCAGGCGGATTCCACCTGTGTTTTGTATTGCGCGAGCGTGACATTGCCGACGCACGGCGCGGTGCAGAACTTGAGATTGCCGTAGAGACAATGTTTGTAGTCGGCCTCGTTCGGCGTGAGCGGACGGCAGCCGCGCAGGCTGAACTGGCGCCGCACAATCGTCATCGTACGCTTGATCGCGCCGCCGCTGGTGAACGGACCAAAATACTTTGCGCCGTCGTCCTGACGAAACCGCGTGAGCGAAAAGCGCGGGATGGGATCGTTCAAATTCACCTTCAGCATCAGGAACCGTTTGTCGTCCTTGAAGCTGACGTTGTAACGCGGCTTGAATTCCTTGATCAGCTTGCTCTCCAGCAGCAGCGCATCCGCTTCGGTGCGAACCGCGTGAATGTCGAAATCATGAATCGCCTCGACGAGCGCGTTGAGTTTGAGATCCCAGCCAAGCCGGCGGGACGGATGAAAATATTGGGAAACCCGCTTGCGGAGATCGCTCGCTTTGCCCACGTAAATGATCGTGCCGAACCGGTCCTTCATCAAATAGATGCCGGGCTTGTGGGGCAGCTGGCTGACTTTGTTGCGAATGTGATCCGTCGCGGGCACACGGTGATTGAACAGCGAAAATGAACTCACGGCAACTGGACAACTCAAACAGATCGAGGACCGGCCAGCGCAAGTAATCCGAACGCACCCGGGAAAATATTTTGACAGTCTTCTTTAACTGTCCTACATGTATATGACACTACCCACATGAACCAACCGTAATCTCATGAAACCTTTCGCCCGCATTCTGCTCGGTCTCGCCGGCGTCATCGTCGGCCTCGGTTTCGTCATGCCCGCCGTCGCCCAATAGCGCGAGCTGGGCGCGATGCCCGTTCGTCCGTCGCACTGCTCATGCTCGGACTCGCGCTGACGGGCGCGGGGCTGTTCGCGGGCGTGACCGGACTGCGTCGCCGGGGCAGTTGAGCTTCGCCTGCACCAATGTTGATTCAGCTTAATTTCAAATCCGGCAAGCCTGTTTACGTCCAGGTCGTCGACCAGATCAAATCGGCAGCCGCGTCCGGTGCGCTGAAGCCGGGGGAAGCACTCCCCTCGATCCGGCCGCTCGCCGAGGAACTGCGGGTTAACCGCAACACCATCGCCAAGGCCTACGGCGAACTCGAGAGCCAGGGCGTCATCGAATCCCGACACGGCAAAGGCTGTTTTCTTAGCGAGAATCACTCGCCGTTGAAGAAGGATATTCGCAGGAAGATGTTGATTGAGGAGATCGATCAGGCCGTTGTCCAGGCGCACAACCTGCAGTTCACGCGGGAGGAATTTCAGAAACTCGTCGAAGAACGCTTCGATGCGATGGAGAAGAAACAAAGTCAGAACACCGGAGGAGCGCAATGAACACAGATCAACCCGCCATTGAAATCAAGGATCTCGTCTATCGCTACGGGCGCGCCGAGGCCGGGCATGGATTCAATCTCACCGTGCCGCGCGGCAAATGCTACGCCCTCTTCGGTCGCAACGGTGCCGGCAAAACCACGACGATGAAATGCCTGCTGAGTTTGCTCCGGCCGAAGAGCGGCACGGTGCGCGTCTTCGGCATGGACCCGCGCAAGGACGAGGTCGCGGTGAAAAGCAGGCTCGCGTATGTGCCCGACTCGGTGGCGTTTTATCCGTGGATGTCCGTGCGCGACACGCTCAACTATTTTGCCTCGTTTCGGAAACACTGGAACCTGAAACTGGAGGGCGAACTCCTCGAGCGCTTCCGGCTCGAACCGGCGAAAAACGTGAACGCGCTCTCCAAAGGACAGAAAACCCAGCTCGCACTTATGACCGCCGTGTGTCCGGAGCCGGATCTTCTCATCCTCGATGAACCCACATCGGGACTCGATCCCATCGTGCGCCGCGAGTTCATCGAGACGGTCATCGGTGCGTATCAGGAAGGCGATCCCGGCAACCGCACGGTGTTCGTCTCCACGCATTTGATCACCGAGTTTGAAGGATTGATCGACGAGTTCACGATCATGGACGCCGGCAAAGACGTCGTCCGGATGAACGCGGATGAAGCCCGCGAGAAGTATCAAAAAATCCGAGCGCGATTCGAACACGAGGTACCAAAACTTGACCTGCCCGGTGCGCTAAGTTCGCGAATACGCGGTCGTGAACTCGAAGTCATCGTCAACGGCGGCGGTTCCGCGATCATGGAACTGCTGCGCGCTCAATCCCCCGAAGAACTGACGAGTGAATCCCTGCGACTCGAGGAAATTTTTAGCGCGACGCTGCAATGAGAACTAGTGCATCGGCCCATAAAATAGTGTGCATTGGAATGTGTTGTGTTAGCGTTGGGCATGGCACGAGCAACAACCCCGATCAGCTTGAACAAGGAGGAGAGACAAGAACTCATCGCGCTGACGAGCAAGCGTAACGTTTCC
>JBDNGP010000139.1:0-6359 GCA_041689265.1 Verrucomicrobiota bacterium | reverse complement strand
GGCGACTTTTGATAAGGCACCTGCTTGAAGGCCTGAAACCACCAGTTCATGGCGTTTGATGTGGGATCGACTGCGGGAGCATCAGTTCATCAGGAAGGGTTCGAAATTCTGTTCATTCTCAAGTGCCGTCTTGTACATCACTGCTTGCTGTTCCAGTTGCTGCCGCAGGGTGGTGCGGTGCCCGGCGGCCTCACTCATGAACTGGCGTTCCATGCGCCGCTCGTATTGGAGGAAAAATTTACGACGCCCCTCCTCATTCAAAAAGACTCCGCCGTCACGATCTTCAAAGTGCGACTGGTTGAGAATTTGGTGGCTGAACAGATCGAGGGCGAGCGCTTCGACAATGGCCGGTCGAAAGGGCTCGATGAGATCCAAGGCGAGACTCCATCTGCCATTCTGAGTCGTGTGCAAAAGTCCGAGGGCGGGATCGAGTCCTCGGGCATGACAGAACGCGACCATCTCGTTGTAAATGATGGTGGCTCCGAAACTGATGCATGCGTTTACAGGATTGAGGGGCGGGCGCGTGGACCGCCGGTCGAATGGAAATCCGGGCGGCAGGAACCGGGACCATCCACCAAAATAGCGTGCTGTGGCGGCGCCTTCGTGCCCCCTGAGTTCATCAATTGTGGCACTGGTGCCAAGACAGGCAAAAACGGTGTCGAGCCAGGTAAGATCGGCTTTGACGGAAGTGGCGTGCGAAGCGTCCGGCGGCAGCGGTTGATCGGTCTCCACGGAGAGCCCGGAGGCAGCGAGCAGTCCGCGGCTGGCGGCGAGCCGCTGGATGACGCGACGTTGGTTGTAAAGTTTCCCGCTGATGATCCTCCGACTGAGCAAAAGTCCGAAGTCGGGATCAAGGGTCTTTTGATATTGCTTGATGCGGCTCAAACCGTGGTGGTTTTGTGCGGGAAGAAAGTTGCCAAGAAACCGCCCCTGCCAGGAGAAAAAGTGAATGGGGATGCCGCGCTCGAGAAGCGCGGCGGTGGCTCTGCCCGAGAAGCGAACGGATTCACTGGCAATCACGCGATCAATGTCCCGCAGTGGGATTTCACGAAGCAGTTTCTTTGGTTCTCCGGATTCAGCGGCTTCCCGTATTTCCAAGCGTTCGGAGTTCAGCCGGACCTCAAGGTTGGATTGGTTGAGACAGACGGTGGGCATGGTCAGTTTTTTGAGGCAGACATGTTTTTAATCAGATCAAGAGGCCCGGCAGCAGCCTGATGCGTCGGGGCGGATGACTGTGTCGTGCGAAGCAGGGTATCAAAAATACCAGACGTCGTGATGGTTGGGACGTCCCGAAACGTCGGTTGATGCAGGACGGCAGATACCAGTGCGGCGAGCTAGCCCTTGATAAATATCAACTCTCCGGGCAGGTCGAGTGAGCACCGGCCCTTTTCGGGAAGGCAGCTTGCGAGTGCGGCTCCTTCCGTTCCGTTTTGGCGAAGCTTTTTCTTAATGCCGGAGACTGCTTTCCGGATTTCCTGGTCGTCCCAATCGGAGCGCAATGAGTCGTTGTGGCGCCAGTCACCAAACTGGTTTGCGGGAATTGTTTCCAGCAGGTGCAACCGAAAGGCGTTAAGATCATCGACCGCCTCGACATAGGTGCCGTAGGCCAGGTCGGCCTGTTTGGCCCGCCTCGCGAGAAACAGAAACAACAGATGTTCCAGCGGGGACAGGCGAATGGGCTGGCCGTTGACATCGATCTCTGTGCGACCAACATCGATTGAGAGCCGGAGGTTTTCGGCTGCACGCTGGCGCACCTGTTCCCGACAAGAGGCGACGAGACGCGAGAATGTGCCGGCTTTCCTCCCCAGTTCACGCACGAACAGATTCCGGAGAGGAACGAATGGCACGTCGGCGAGCTCCAGAGCGGCCGATGCTGCTTCGACGAACCGGCCCTGACGATCGGCGAGCGCTCCGCCCGGCTGACCCGGAAAGAAAAATTCCGGAACGGTTTCAAAGGGTTCATTGACCAGTACATGGGTGAGCCGGTCTGACTCGCGACCCACGAGTGTCATGCAGGCATAGAGGAGTGCTCCCATGGTTTTGCGGCCACCGGCGAGGGAGGCAATGAGCCGGGTGTCCGGGTTTTCCACGATGCTTCGAACCTGCTCCAGCAGGTAGTCAGCGGCGGCATCGTTGTCAGGCAGGCTGCGCAAGTCCTCCAGTTCGATGGATCTTCCTGTATCGGGATCGGTGCCTGTGATGACACGGATGTCACTGTTAGTGTTCCCAAATCCAAGGCGTCCAGCCGGGTCAAGACCTCGACGCTTCAGGGCGGCACGCAGGGCATCCCATGCGGAGATGCCTTCAAACCGCGCCAACGGCTGGAACAGCTGCTGCTCGATTCTGGCCCGACCGGCGGTGGTGGTAACAGCGATTACCCGATCGGGGAGGATCGGGGTTTCCGCAGTGGCGAGCGCCCACACGGTTTCAGTGATTACCGCGGGAGACATGCCCGTGACGGCGAGAAGGATCGTTTCCGGGGCGCTGGTATCGATGATGTTTTGTGTCATGTTTCTCGAACGATCTCGGTTGTTGGTCCGCTGAGGAAATACTGGCAACGTTCACGCGGATACTAGAACAAGCGAGACGTTCAACAACATCGACGGGACGTCCGCGGACGTTTATTTCAAGAGCAACTGCAACGCGAGACGCGACCAGAGTTCAAAATGTTCGATCGGCCATTCAGTGTTTCCCACGCAATCTTGGGCGAGCCATTCCATTCCATCGAGTTCTGTCGCAGCGCTGCTTTCCAGGGTTTCGGTTTCGTGCAGGAAGACAGCTCCGATGTGAACCCGCCCAACAGCGGTTTTCTCTTCGTTGATGATTCCGACAAGGCGAGTGGTTCCCCCGGCCGCGGAGGGAAACTCCTCCTGCAGTTCCCGACGAAGCCCATTCCATAAGGCGGCTGCCCAGGTGCTTCCGTCCACGGGATTGATGTGTCCGCCAAGGCCGACGGACCAGAGCCCGTGCAGGCGTTTTTCAGTGCCCTGCCGGGGGTAGGCCGCCAGTTCGCCGCGGGGATTGCGGAGTAGGATATACGGAATCCACTGTTTGAAATTGGTGTCGATCTCCGCCTGGTCTCGTGGCAGCCAGTGAACATCGGTGAGGTTCAGTCGTGCAATCAGGGCGGGCTCTTCGATCAATAGTTGACCCTCGTCCGGCAACCAGGTCGGCGGGAGAACAGAACGTTCCGAGCAAAGGACCAGCTCGTTGCTTTTAGATTGCATGGGGTTTCAAGCGAACGGGATGGCATCCGCGTAATGGCCGATAATGGTGTTGCGTTCTTCGGCTGCCAGGAACGCAGAATCCAGCGCATTTCGTTGGAGTCGCAACAGATCCAGTCGGGCAAGCCCCGGGCAAAGGTGCGCCGCCAGCAGGAGGTTGTCCGTGAGGGTTGCCGCGGAGATGCCGATGTTGTCGGTGTTGACGGTCACCTTGGCTCCGGCGCGTAGATACTGAAGAAGCGGATAGCTCTTACTGTTCCCGGCGAGCGCGGGGTTGGATGCGATTTGGAAGCCACGAATCTGCAGGTTCGCATACGGACACATTTCAATGCCAATGCCCCGGTCCGCGACCGAGCGAAGGAGTTCTGGAGACTGAGACAAACTCAAAGCATGGCCGAGCCGCCGCGCGTTCAAATCAAACACGGCGCGCCAGATACCCTCGGCGTCATCGTTCTCGCCAGCATGCACGGTCAAGGCAAGGCCGCAGCGGTGGACTGCAGTGAATTCCTCTCGAAAATAATGCGCGCGCGTTGTGACATCTTCATAACCGGCAAGATCAACTCCAACGACGCGGCATCCCGCAGAGTCTGGCCAGTGTTCGGCGGCGGTGACAGCCAGCGCGAGGTGTCGGGCGATCCCTGCCCGGTAGTCCCCTCCGGTCTGGCGCGTTCCGATAATAATCAGGTTCACGCGGCAGGCTGGCACCGGTGCGCCCGCGTGTATCGCCGCTCTGGCCATGCAGCTTTGGAAAGTATCGCGAATATCTGTGAGCACCTCCCACGGCGACCGGCCGAGGGCGGCGTCTGCGTAGTTGGCCGGCGAACAACGTATTTCAGCGTAAACCACATGCTGTTGCACGAGGTGTTCGTAAAGCAGTTCGCATTGTCGCCGTAGGCAGCCGGGATCGCGCAAAAGCCGGGACCCATTGTTGTCGCCGAGGTTTCGATAGTGTTCCAATCCTACCGGCGATCCCGGTGCTGGCCAGTCGGGCGGTGTTTGAATTTCGCGATTGGGTGGAAGACCTTCGGGGTGGATGGCAGCAAGACGGACCTGATCAAGCAGCTCACCGGAAGTGGCGAACCCGCCGAGGTGGCAGTGCAATTCCACCTTCGGAAGACTGGCGACCCAGTTGCGATCCGTCTCGGCTTCCGGATTGACCGGCTGACGGATCCACGCAAGGTCAGCGGCCGACCAGGTGGCCAGAACGGCAAACGGAAGCTGACTGAGTTGGTCCCACGCGTCGGCAATGTGATGTGAACGCTCAACAATCTGGCTGAGGCGGGCACGAAACCGATCGTCCTCTGTCCGCAACCAGCCGATACCGTTTTCTTCACGGATCACCACCAGCGGATAATCGGCGGGCCTGGCCTCGCGGAGTTGAGGCCAACCTGACTCTGAACCCAGGCGGATCCAGTGAAGATGTTCCTGCTCTTTTGCGGCAAGAATTTCGTCGATGGTAGAGGGCAGCCCGGAGCCGCCATCAGCAAGCACGTGAAAGACCTCTGCGGCACCCAACACCGATGCCGCTTTTTGCACGGCAGCGGACATGGTCTTGAACCCACCGCTCAGACAGAAATACCGGTTCAAAGGCGAAGCCCCGGAAGCCAGCACCCAGCGGTAGAGTGTTTCTTCAAAGCGGAAGTGGTCCGCCTCGGTAATGAAATCGGTGAAACCCGCCACCCGGCTGATGGTGAGGTTTACCTTTGGGGCGTGCCTACGGAAGAAGTCCTGAATGAGATCCACTTCGGGGCGCTCCGTGGTGAGCACGTGAACGGCACCGAACGAAATGTCAGGCATGAGGAACGCCTCCGGCACGACGGCTGGAGATGTGCCGAGCGAAATGAAGAGGACGGCTTCCGGGTCAGCAGGAAGAGACATAAAAGCAGTTGTGGTCAGAATTGGTGAGAATAGCGTTCAAGGGCTTCTTTGTGGATTGCCCGCCCCTTCGCCGGAGACCGCAAATTTCTGGAAGATCTCATCCCCCATGAGCACCGTGACATTCAACAAACGCTCCCAACGGCGGAGTTCAACGACTTGTTCCGGGCGGGTGAAAAGGACTGCCAGCACGGCCCGGGCGAAACGCCCACCGAGATTCTGGCTGCGTTCATGCAGCGCTTCGAGATGCTCGAGCGGTTTCTCCAGTTTGGTTTTGCAGGAAATAACATGGAGATTGCCCTTTGGCAGTCCGAGGCACACAACGTCTGTTTCCCCGAACGAGCGATTGTCCTCGCCCCCGGGGTTTCGCAAGGGCTCAACACTCCAATGGGCATCAGCGAACAGGTGAGAGCGTTGCACCAGGTTGAGAACCGTCAACTCGAGCCACGATCCGTCGAGAATATTGGCAATGGTTTCCACGTGGCTGCGCAGGCTCTGGCCCTCTGCTACGGGCGCTATCCGCCATCCACCGTTTTCCAGCGGTGCAAGAAACCCAGCACCACCAGCGGCCCGGCAGAAATCCTGAACCGCGGAAGGCACTGGATCTGGAAGGGCATCCAGCAAGTTGGCCTCACAGAGTGCAGTCAGTCTGCCCGTGCCACTCGGAATGCGCCCGCGATCCGACCGGAAAAAATCACGGGTCCGTCGAGAGAACTGGCAGTCATCAAATTGCTTGCGGTGATTCCAGCGAAGGTCGAACGAGCGCCGCCCGAACTCGGAGGCGGCGGGACTGACCGAATCAAAGCGCCAGGTGTCGGGAGCCTTTCCATGTGCAGCCATCACGATGCGCAGTGTGAGCCGCGAAGCGATCTCACCAAATGAAGGCATCTCCGGAAGGGGGGCTCGCCCGATCGAAACAAATTCGCTCCGATCCGTGTCGCAGTAGAGAATAGGAACGGTAGCGTGTTGGTCGGCGGCCAGAAACGCCCCGATCGACATGAGCTTGGTGCCGCCGGTGAGATTGATCACCGCATCAGGAGCATCCGCGAGCAACTGTTTGAGGGCTTCCTTGACCTCCGTCACATCCGGGCAATCGCTTGCGAGCGTGTGTGAATGAAACTTGGCCTCCACGCCCGCCTCGCTTGAGGCAGTCTCAATACTTCGTGCCGCAACAGTAAACCGTTCACCTGCACTGCAGATCTGGATCACATGGGATGGCCGCAGCGCCAGCAATGGCAGCAGATTCTGCATGGTCTGCTC
>JBDNGP010000138.1:0-20550 GCA_041689265.1 Verrucomicrobiota bacterium | reverse complement strand
TGGCTCCAGAGGTAGGATTTGAACCTACAACCGATCGGTTAACAGCCGATTGCTCTACCGTTGAGCTACTCTGGAACTCAGAGGCGGCGCAATGTAAATACCCGCTCTCCGACCGTCAATAGTTTAATGATTTTTCTTAATGTTGCTGGCATTTCGGGCAGAAAAATGTGCTGCGCGCGGCCTGCACGATTCGTCGGATTTTTGTGACGCAAACGGAGCAGGGGAGGTTCTCCCGATCATAAACGAGCAACCGCTCTTCGTGTGATGAACCGGCCGCCGCTTGTCCGTAGTAAAACAGGCCGTCCCGGGTGCCGGTCCCGTTGAAATCAAGCGGTATGGTGGAACCGGTGTCGAGGGCGGTCTGCAACACGTCGCGAATGGCACGGTGCAACCGGGTCGCCTGCGGTTGCGTGAGGCGTCGCGACGGGGTGCGCGGCGAAATGCCGGACCGGAAGAGGGCTTCGCTCGCGTAGATGTTCCCGATGCCGGCCACGAGTTTCTGGTCCAACAACTTTACTTTGATGGCCTGTGAACTTTTCTTGAGCGCCGCAAAGAATTGATCCGGGGAAAAATCGTCTGTCAGCGGTTCCGGGCCGATCTCGCCGAGCGACGACAGGTCCAATGTCATTCGACCAAAATAGCGGGTGTCTTCGAAGACGAACCGGGATCGCCCGAGATCGAACGAGACGGCGGCGTGCTTAGGGAGCGGTGTGCGCGCGGGTTGAAGATACATCCGGCCGGTCATGCCGAGATGTCCGAGCAGAATGGTTGGCTTTGATTTTTCTTTGGGTCGGTGGTTGCTCTTTGAACCGAGGGAGAAGATCAAGAATTTGGCGCGACGTGTGACCGAGAGAATCTTCCGACCAACCAGTTGTTCGGTGAATACGTTGACCGTGTCCGGTCGGATGATTCGTTCGCGATGGACTTCGACGTTGCGGATGGTTTTGCCCTTGAGCAACGGAGCGAGATGCCGGACCAACACTTCGACTTCCGGAAGTTCGGGCATGGCGATCAGTCCACGTGTTTGGCCTGTGAGCTCCGATACGTTTCCAATCTCTCTTGCAGGCGCTTCTGCTCGTTCGGCTTGTACTTGGCAAGAAATGCCGTGAGCTGTTCGTCGTTCATTCGGTCCATGTGCCGGAGAAGTCCTTGATTGAAGTAGAGGCCCGCGATGTTCAACGCGACGGACAGTCCCATCAACACGCCAGAGACAACTCGAAGCGTAGTCCAGCCATTGGTGAATCCGCCGTAGAGGATGACCGCAAAAGCAGCCATCCAAATGAACAACCAGAGCTTGCGGCTTTTGATGAGCATTGGTGCGCCGCGTTGACTAGCTCGTGACCAGCGTGCCGACGCTCTCGCCCATGACGACACGCTTCAAATTGTGTTCCTTGAAGAAATCAAAAACTATGATCGGCATCTTGTTGTCCATGCACAGTGAGAACGCGGTCGAATCCATCACCTTGAGCTGGTCCTGCAACGCCTTGATGTAGGTGATCTGCGTGTACCGTTTCGCCTTCGGATTCTTCTTCGGATCGCTGTCGTAGATGCCGTCCACCTTGGTGGCTTTGAGAATAACCTCCGCGCCCATCTCGTTCGCCCGAAGCGCGGCCGCCGTGTCGGTGCTGAAGTAAGGATTGCCGGTGCCGCCACCAAAAATCACGACCCGCCCTTTTTCCAAATGCCGCACCGCGCGACGGCGGATGAACGGCTCCGCCACCTGCGACATGGTGATGGCGCTTTGCACGCGGGTTTGGACGCCCTGTTTTTCCAGCGCATCCTGGAGCGCGAGGGAATTGATGATTGTGGCGAGCATGCCCATGTAATCGCCGGTGGCGCGTTCGATGCCCTTCTCACTGCCCTGAAGTCCGCGAAAAATATTGCCACCGCCGATGACAACCACGACTTCGACACCCATGTCCCGCACTTCCTTGATGTCGGCTGCCATTTCGTGAACCATCTCGGGGCAGATGCCAACGCCTTCTTCGCCGCCCAGCACTTCGCCGGACATTTTGAGAAGGATGCGTTGATACTTGGGTTTCGTGGATTTGGCCGCGGATTTGGTTCGTTTCATGAACAGCGCGGAGTGTGTCCCAACCACGGCCCCGTCGTCAAATCTGTTTGCACTGGGAGGTGATCTACCACGGAAGACACTGAATACACGGAAGGAGAGGGTAGGGACCGACGCTGCCCTACCGGGGATCGCTTGACTGCATCTTGAGGCCGTTCGCTTCGTGGTATCGCGATCTCAGAAAAAATTCCAGTTTCCGTGTATTCAGCGTCTTCCGTGGTAATAAATCCCGGTCCCGCACAAAACCAGTTTACCTTTTCCGTGGTTCCGTGGCTCAATCCGCCCCGCATGTTTGAGCTGCTCAAGACCGATTCCGAATCCAAAGCCCGCCTGGGCCGCCTGACCACCGCACGTGGCGTTATTGATACGCCCGTGTTCATGTCCGTCGGCACGCAGGGTTCGGTGAAGGCGCTGGACCCGCGCGAGCTGAACGAGATGGGCACGCAGATCATTCTCGGGAACACCTACCACCTCTACATCCGGCCCGGCCTCGAGATCATCGATCAAGCCGGTGGCCTGCACAATTTTATCAACTGGCCGAAACCCATCCTCACCGACAGCGGCGGGTTTCAAGTCTTCAGCCTCGCGAAGATCCGAAAAATCCAGGAACACGGCGTCGAGTTTCGTTCACATCTCGACGGTTCGAAATTGTTTCTTGGTCCGAAGGAAGCCATGGAGATTCAGCGTCGGCTCGGCTCGGACATCGCGATGGCGTTCGATGAATGCCCGCCGCACGGTTGTACCCAGCGCGAAGCCAAATCAGCCGTGGATCGCACGATTCGTTGGGCGGCGGAATGTCTGGAGCAGGAACGCGCGAAGAACCAGTTTTACTTCGGCATCGTCCAGGGCGGCAGCGATCCACAGCTCCGCGAGTACTGTGCGAAGGCGCTGGTAGAAATGAACTTCGACGGCTACGCCATCGGCGGGGTGAGTGTGGGTGAACCCGAGCCCGAAATGATGCTGGCGGTGGAGTATGCCGAACCGCATCTACCGGCGGAGAAGGCGCGTTACGCCATGGGTCTTGGCACCCCCGCACAGATCGTCGAGCTCGTGGCGCGTGGTGTAGATATGTTTGACTGCGTGCTGCCGACCCGTATCGCGCGCAACGGAACCGCCTTCACGTCGGATGGGACGATCAGCGTCAAGGGCGGGGCGTATAAAGCCGACTTCAAACCGATTGAAGAAGGGTGCAACTGTTACGCGTGTTTGAATTTCACCCGCGCGTATCTGCGCCATCTGCTGAACGTGAATGAGATTTTGGGACTCCGTATGTTGAGTGTTCACAACACGCACTTCTACATGAACCTCATGTCCAACATCCGCGCGAACCTCGCCGCCGGGACATTCTCCGGCTTCCGACAGGAATTCATCCGTCGCTACCGCCCCTCGGGAAAAGTGCTCGCCGCCCGTGAGGCCCATGCGAAGGCGAAAGCAGCTTCGAGTTAACTTTCGCCGGAATGGCGCTCCGGCGGATGCTGACCAATACCCACATTTCCGCGATGCCCGGGAATTGAATCCCAACGGGATTCCGGCTCGAAGCCCGGGGTTGCGAGCTGCGAGCTACCCCGGGTGAGGCGGGGAACATCGCCCAACCCCAACGGGGTTGCGGCCCGAACGCCACGCTGATGACGCAACCCCGTTGGGGTTGAAACCCGTTGCCTCGCGGTGTCCCTTGGGTAGCTCGTGCCTCGCAACCCAGGGCTGAAGGACGCAATCCCTTTGGGATTGACCGGAATCGCATCCACGGTTGTGGGTAATGGTCGGTCGGATGGGAGCGCGGTTCAAACTGTGGTGCGCGAAGGCAACGGTCAAACGAAGCGACGACACCGCTTTCGCACGCCCGAAGCGGTTAGAACAGTTATCAAAAAGAATATCGGAAATGGATGGGATGGGGCGTTGTGGCAGGGCCGCGTCGCTCCGCGCGCGCCGAGAGAGCCGGACGGGACCACAACTTCCGAATCCTTTCTGAGAGGCCGAGGCTCGCGATGCCCATCACGGACCGCACGGAGTGACGGTTCGTTCTTTGCCCTTTTGCCGTTTGAGTTTTGTCTTCGAAAAACCGGTTTTCAAAAAGCTGCAAAATGTGGTGTATGTACTTGGTAAACCAAAACTTATGATGCCAATCAAACCGAAACCACCGACGCATGGAGTCATGCCCACGACCGAACGGACGACCTGACTCGACTACTCGCCAAAGAGCTTGGTCACTGAGACTTTCAAACAGGTCGCCAATGCTTTGACCTCGTAGTCCATGACGTAGCGCTCCTGATTCTCGATTCTGGATACCGCACTCCGGTCCAGTTGAACGCCCATTGCAGCCAACCTGCCAGCCAGGTCTTCCTGACTGATTGGCGGGCTTGCCTTCAACCGGTATTCGCGGATGCGAGGCCCCACCAAATTCCGCGCTGTTGCTGTTGTTGTTTTTTTCACAATTGTGTGAAGAACACACGCTTGACAATGGACTCAATCAGGTTGATGAGTGTGTGTAGTCCACACATTTATGATGTTATGAAAACTTCTCAATCTCAGTTCAAAAAACGACTTGGGCCAGACCCGCACGCCAACGGCCAACAGACCATCGCTCTGGCGGGGTGCCCGGATATTTGGGAGCTCGGTTCCGGGGACTTTGCCGTCATCGGCATCGACCGGACGGAGGAGTTGAAACCAATCCTGCCGCCCACGGCTGGCTGCGGACCGGACGAGCGGATTGTCTGGATTCCCCGGAACCTGCTGGTGGGGGCGAAAGCCGACATTCCTGACCGGGCATAGGAGCGGTCGCCGGTCATGGTAGAATGAATGGATGACTTTCATTCATTGGTTGGCCGCCCACGGGATGGAACTGCTCCAGGCCGTCGGGATCATCGCCAGCCTCGGGTTCACCACCGCCGCCTTCATCAAGGACGACGCCTCCCGGCGGATCGCCAATCTCCTGACCGTCACCAAAGGCCATCGCGACATCTGGTCTGAAATCTACCGTCGTCCGGAGTTGTCGCGTGTGCTCAAATACTCCGTCGACCTCGGTCATCATCCGGTCACTGACGAGGAGGCGATTTTCGTGACATTTCTGCTGCACCATCTGGGGACCATCTTTCGGGCGACGCGGGTGGGGATGTTTTCCACCCGCCAGGCGCTCAACCGGGACATCCGCTGGTTTCTCAATCTGCCGATTCCAAGGCATGTCTGGGAGGAATCGAGGGACTTTCTGGAACCGGACTTTGTGGAGTTCGTCGAGCGACACCGGGTGTGGCCCAAAAAAAGCCCAGTCACGAATGACTGGGTGTGAAGATTCGGGCTAATAAAAATAGCCCATCGATCGAAGAGACAGATGCCTGCCGTTTCCGATGATCACGTGATCGAGCACCTCGATCTTGAGCAACTGCCCGGCGCGAATCAGATCGCGCGTGACTTTGATGTCAGCCTCTGACGGTTCCGGCTCACCACTCGGGTGATTGTGCATCAGCACGAGGGCCGACGCAGAAGCAATTATTGCCCCGCGAAAAACTTCGCGTGGATGAACCAGAATGGTGTCGAGCGTGCCGATCGTCAGGAGCTGATGCCCTTTCACCTTTCGGCGGGTGTTCAACAGCAGGACGACGAAGCATTCGCACTCGGGATTGAACTGCGGCTGATTTTGAATGTGCAGACTCCAATACTCGACGGCGTGCTCCGGGGTCTCGCAACGTCGCAGCTCCTCCGGCAGGGGACACTCGCGCAGTGCAATGACTTTGTATTCTTTGGCGGCATTCAACATTTTGAACCTCCTCTTTGCTCCGTCCCAACCGGTTGACCGGTTGCTTTTGAATGTGGCAAGTGTCATCGAAAGCACGGACGGCAAGTTCGACGATGACAGCAGGGAAGGAAAACCCGGTCGGCAGGGAACTGCCACCGGGCGGTTGTCTCCACCCAGCATTGTACCACGAAACGACGCCCACAAAAAAAGCCCCCCGCGATCGAGGGGCTGTGATTCAATAATCCTCCGGCAGAAGGACGGTGGTGACCGAGCGGTCGGCCTCGGTGATGATCCAGAACTTGGTTCCATCCTCGCCTTGATAGACGGAGAACAGCCGGGTGCCGTCGCGAAGCGCCTCTTCGTTGGCCTGACGGTCTTCATCGCCGACCTCGCCCCAGTCGCCGGAAGCATGACGCAACAGCGAGGACGAAATGTCCGCCTGCGACAATCGGGCCATCGCGGTCGGTGTGGCAACCAGCTGCCCGAGCGGGAACGAAACGTCTTTTGCCTTTGAAGCACTCATGATGCGGAATCCTCCGATCCGGCGCATTCCCCGCCGAGCAGTTCATGAAGAGCCTCTTCCTCCAGATGATCCGGCTGCATGCCTTCCTCTGGGAAGACGACGAGCCGCGTGAACCAGCGTTGCGCGAGTCGCGCGAGGATTTCATTCCGCGCCTTGCGACCGGCTTCGTCCTCATCGAGCATCAGCACCAACGAACTGCCCTGGGGCAGATGATCGGCAAGCAGACGTTCCTGCACTTCGGAGAGCGAACTGCCCAGCAACGCGATGGTTTTGCGGAACCCAAGCTGCCACAGGTGAAAGACATCGAACGTGCCTTCCACGATGATCAACGGCTGGCCTGGCGATTCGTCGAGCGCCCGGTGCAGGTTGAAGAGTTCCGCCGATTTCCTGAATCCCTTCGGCAGTTTGTATTTGGGCGTGTCCTTCGGCGGATCACCCGGCCACCGACCGGCATAGCCGACCAGCTGACCGCTGACGTTGTGGATTGGAATCACGATGCGACCGAGCATCGTGCCCGCGTTGCAAAGACCGAGTCCGAACTCAGTGATGGTCTCCGGTGTCAAACCGCGTTCCGCGAGATACGGATGATCCACGGTCAATTCCTTGAGCGCAAAACCCAGGGGCTTGTTGACGTCGCGACCCTTGGCGGGACGTTGGTTCTCCACTGGTGTTGCGACCGGTGGTGTTGGTTCCGGCTTCGGCGCGGGTGACGGATTGCTCCGTCGTTCACGCGAACCCATCGGCACGTTGAACCATTCCGCGAGTTGGATTGCGCCTTCTCGCACGGACAGATTTTCCATGCGACACACGAAGTCGAGGACATTGCCGCCGCCGTGGCAGTCGCTGAAGCAGTTCCAGATGTTTTTGGTCGTGCTGACCCGGAACTGGGTAGGGTTGGTGCCGTGATGAATCGGACACGGCCCGGACAGGCTGTCGCCGGAGCGCGTAAAACTCTCGGTCAGTCGGTAGTGATTGAGCACCTGCTCCATCGTGACCGCCGCCTTGATGGCGCGGAAATCAATGAAGGCAGGCGATGATGTTTTCGCCATGGGAAACTCCTTTCTGGATTGGGGTTGAACGGGAGGAACGGCGGTCGGAATGACCGCCTCTATCGGCATCCTATCACAGGCAATGGCGCCGTACAAGAGCCGTTCAGAAGGGAAGCAATCGCACCGGTGTATCGTCATCGACGCCATGCCAGTCACATTCCAACGGGGAAGACGCTTTCACGGTTTCCTTCGTTGCGAAAAGAAAAAGCCCGTGCCCGGAATCCAGTTTCCGACATTCCTCAATCAAGTTGCGGAGTCGCTGTTCGCTGCTGGTGACTGTGAGAACACGCAGTCGCTCGTATCCAAATCGAGTGTGATGCAATTGCTGACGCCAGGCTGATTCGTAGGTGAGAAGCTTTCGTTGAAAGGAAGATCGCGCGAGGGTTCGACGACGCACCGGCATCGTGCCGCGATCCAGCTCCAGGCAACACAGCAAGGACTCACCAGACGAAACCTTTTCCAATGCAAACATCCGGTCGGGACGAAGACCCACTCGTTGGCTTCCAACTTTCACGTTCATCAGAAACGGATCACGTAAACTAACCCGGTCCGCCAGTGCTTCTTCAGAAATCAGTCGAGCATCGGGATGTTCTTTCAAACCCTGTTCCAGCGACACCATGAACTCCGCCACGGCGGTCGTGTGTTCCAGGTAGGGATGATGCAGACGGAAGTTGTCATGACGCGGTGGCAGCGTTCCTTCGTCCGCCAGCAACCGGGCACCCTTCCGTCCGAGCGCATAAACAATCGCCTGCGAACCACCCGTCAGCATCGAGTTCAACTGCGCCCGGGGTCGGTCGAGGTAGCCATGATGAAAAAGCCGCTGCAACCGCCGCAGCACCTGTTGATGACTTCCGCCAACCAGTCTCGAAATCTCCGACGAACGCAGGAGTCGATGCCGGTTTACTTCACGAATGATCGCAATGTCACGGCGCGTCATTAGGAAAGCTGCCGCTCGGTCAGTGCAGCGAGAAAATCGTGGAAGCAAACGCGAAGTGCCTTTCCTCATACTTCCATCATACCTGCCGCCCTGAACTCGATGCCCGTCAGTATGTGGACAATGCGCAACGCAAGAAGCCGGTTGTTGATCAAAAAGTGATACCAATGGACACGAAAGTGGACTGATAGTTTTTGACGCAATGCTCGCGTTTCTCGAAGCGGCTGGATCTGGGGAACGGTTGGTGCTGAGGAGGTTGGAGGTGCGTTGAGGCCCCCCGATTGAGGGTGGTTGTGATTCAGAATGGGACGATCGCCGTACAGTCTGGCCGTGGCTGCCGTCGACAGGCGAGGGTTGATGCCCGGGACGACGTCGCAACCGCCGGGTGACAGGAAGACAATCAAGAAATTCAGGTGCTTTGTATGAAGGATACACCGCAGGAAACGATACTTGTGCAACAGGGGCTCCATTGGGGGATCTTCATTCCGCCGCTGCTGGTAACCCTCGGCTTCGGCCTGCTACTTGTCCCGTTGATGATCTGGATACATTTAATGGCGGGTGCCATGGGCCAGTTCAGCAGCCGGCCCGGGATTGTGAGAGGTGAGTTTCTGGTCCTTGTTCCGTTCGTCCTGTTGGGCGTGGTGATGCTGGTGGCAACCCTGATGGCATACCTGAAATCGAACATCACGCTGACGGACCGGCGACTGGTCTTCCGAACGGGGCTGTTCGTCAGGACGACCGGTGAGATTCCCCTGGAAAATGTGGAGGCGATCATTCTTGCCGAGCCGCTGCTCGGCCGCGTCCTTGGATATGGCACGGTGATGGCGACAAGCCTGGGTGGTCTGCGCGTGCCAATGCGTTTTATTGCTTCACCACAGGACTTCCATTCAACGCTGCAGAAGGCGGTGGCGACCGTCAAGACTCCTCCCAAAGCCGTTGAGAGAACCGGGACGCCGGGGCGTGACGACGATTCACGATATATGCCCAAATCCTGACAGTGGGTCGTTTCGTCCGCAGGCAAGACTATCATGGTATCAAATCAAAACGAAAAGCTGGCAGTCCTCATCGACGCGGATAACGCGCAGTCTTCGATCGTTCGTGAACTGCTCGCCGAGGTTTCGCGCTATGGCACTGCCAGTGTGAAGCGTGCCTACGGTGATTGGACGACGCCAAACCTGAAAGGCTGGAAGGACGTTCTCCACGAATTCGGTGTCCAGCCCATGCAGCAGTTCAGCTACACAGCCGGAAAGAACTCCACCGATTCATCGCTCATTATCGATGCGATGGACCTGCTGTGCTCCGGACGTCTCAATGGATTCTGCCTCGTGTCCTCAGACAGCGACTTTACCCGCCTCGCGACGCGAATTCGCGAGTCGGGGCTGGTGGTCTACGGATTCGGAGAAAAGAAGACACCTCGATCGTTTGTCGCCGCTTGCGACAAGTTTATCTACACCGAGATCCTGAGACCTAACGAAAAACCAAGCGTGGCAGATGAACCTGCGCCCGAGCCCATTGAACCCATGCTGATGGCCGCCGTGACTGCATCGGCGCGCGAGGACGGCTGGTCGCCTCTTTCGGCGATCGGTAGCTTGATCAACAAGAACAACCCGTCCTTTGATCCACGCAATTATCACTGTGAGAAACTGGGAGAACTGGTGCGCAAGCAAAGTTATCTGCAGGTGGATGAAGTACCGGCCCGCGAAGGGTCGACAAATATGCTGATCTACGTGCGCTTCAAGCCGCTGGCCTGATCCGCTGGTTGAGTGCGTCGGTAACCGCGCTTCGTCAGCGAATCGTGCCCGGAGCGACAGAGTCCAGATCACGATTGAGAACGTGCGAACGCGATGGAGCGACCGGGAATAGTTCTCAGTAATTGGAACCAACCCCGCCCGGTGACTCCGCGGTGACTCGCGGCTCCGCCAGGAGGCTATCGTAACGGTCGAGGAGGCTACTTGAGGTTTGTCTGATTCGTTTGGCGAGCGCCTTTGGGCGCACGACGGTTGCGTGGATGCCCCAACCGAGGATCCAGCGTTCCGCTTCCTCAATGCTGTTCAGGCGCATGCTCATGCGCATCTGTCCCTTCGGCAGTTCGGTGATGTTCTGGGTCGCGTGCCAGCGTCGGCCGCGAACCAGGTCCGCCGCCCATCGATCGAAATCCACGACCACCTCGTAATCATCCGTGCCCTTGAACACACTCATGCTGCCCTTCAGGTGTTCGCCGGCATCAAACTTCGCTGACACGGTGAACTTCTTGTTGGTCACCACCAGGTCCCGGAGCCGGGTGAGCACAAAGGTTCGCATGGCATTGCGCTTCGCGTCGTGCGCGAAGAGATACCAGTGCGAATCGATGCAGGCCAGATGGTAGGGGTGCACCGTCCGCTTCTGCGCCCGCTCCGCCCCAAGGTTGCGGTAGAGAAAACAGACCCCCCGCCGGTCCTGCAGTGCCCGGGTCAGCTTTTGAAAGGTGTCGACATCCGTATCGCCGGGAGCGAACGGCCGGAAGGAAAGCGCCTGATCCAGGTTGTTCAAGGTGAAGGTGGCGTCGCTGCTCAGTTGGGACGTGAGCTTGCGGAACGCAGCCTCAAGTGGTTCGCCAAAGGACGTGCCGCGGTATTGGTTTACGGCCTTCTGCGCGACGAACAGCGCAAACATCTCCGCCTCGGTCACGGGCACACTGGGAAATTCCTCCACCGGCCCGGTGAAATAGTAGCCATAACGCCGGGCATCGTATTCGATCGGGAGCTGGTAGCGCACCTTCATGAAATCGATGTCGCGCTTGATGGTGCGGGTCGAGACCTCGAACTCCTTGGCCAACTCCACGCAGTTGGGAAAGTCACCGTCCTTGAGCAGATGAAAAATTCGGTGCATCCGCTCGAGGGGCGGCCGGGAATAGAGAACCTCTGGAACCTTCGGCATGATCCGGAGCTTGATGGGGTATGACATCCGTTGTCAACCTCGACACCGTGAGCCCGCCGGGAACCCATGGCTTGAATGCGGTACAACGCAGTATCGGTCCGAGACTGGTTTCAGTGGCCCGGATCTTAAGCAGGGCTTTGGCATCCTTTCACCAGGAAGGCGCGCGCTTCTTTTCTGCAACGTGCAGGGCTATGCGGCCTCCGTACTGAACGGCGGTAGTCAGCGGGGAAGAAACACTTGTGCACGATGACTCTTGATGAACCGGACCTCAAGCCGCTTTGAATAAACAGTGCAGGACATGACGGAATGAAGTCGTACGCAGTGAAAAACTTAGCGTCCTGCCATTGCCTTTGCGTATCATCCGCTGTAAACCTTAGGCATATGGAGCATCGTTGTGTTCTTCCTTCCAGATATGTTCGACTTAAACTGGGCATGGACGTTTCTACCGCGAGTGCACTTTCACTCTGCCGTCCCACTCTTGGCACCTCTGTAATATGCTTGTTGTTGACGATGGCAGTTGTAGATCTCACCGAGGGCGCGACCGTCAGTTTTGATACGCTCTCCACAAAAGCCTACCTGCTTGAGAAGACCATCGACTTAAAGAATTGGTCGCCGGCCTCCGAGCAAATCGACGGCAATGGAAGTCGAGCCGTAGTCCAAACTTCCACGACAAATTCGGTGGAATTCTTTCGTGTCCAGGTGCTGTCACCCTTCACGTTCGACCACCTTTCAATCGACACCGCAGCCGACATGGAGGACCTCAGGTCAGGATTCGACCCGGGCAACTGGAGGGTGACTGCAAAAGAAGTTCTAAAGCGAACATTTACCGATGCTTGGTGGATCGTTGAGAACGACAGTGATCCAAACTTTTTTTACTTTTGGTTCGGAGGTGAGATGTCAGACTTCACTCAGATGATGTATCGACTGAGCGCAGCCGTTCACGAAACGGTTCATCATGTCGGCTTTGCGCGTATAAGCTTTCAGAACGGTCAGTTTGTTCATGCCCTGGCTTTAGGCGAGAACACCTTCTTCTCGATACCAGAAATGGGACTGTTCCCCCGCTCAGAGATTCTCGCGGCACTTCCGCCTGAACTGCAAACCGCCGACTATGCAAACACCTACCTGACGGGGCAAAGCGGGGGGCAGGACGTGGTGAATCTGCTGGATGAATTTAATGCCTACACGTTTTCCGCTCTGGTCGATGCGACAGTGGTGAATCAACTGACAGGGCTTTCGGGTTCATCTTCCAGAGACGGGGTCCTCACTTTCATGCTGTATACGGAAACATATTTGAATCTCGCCCGCGAAAACTACACCGCCGATTACGACAAGATGCTAAATTCTGACATCCCCGATTTGATCGTGCTGCTCTGGGACCGAGCGGAAAGTGCACTGGCGATTTCGAAGGGAGATCCGAGGCTGGGGCAGCAAGATGCACTGATTCGAACATATGTTTACGAGCCAGCGCGTCTAAATGAGGTTGAGCGACTGAGGGCGCGTGTGCTTCCGAGAGTGGAAATTGAGGCTGGTGGTTAACATTTGCTGTCAATTCCCACGGCTCCGGCTGGTTACAAACGTGGGAATAAATTCTGGATCACAGTGACACCGGTTGTCAGGCCCCCGGGGGTAGGATGTGGGGCAATGAAGACAGAACTCCTCCTCGACTATCAAACGATCCTGGCCAATCAGGCCTGCCCCATTCATTTCGCGCTCCGCTTCACGGCGGACCCGGTCCAGCTGAAAGACCGTCAACCACTGGCTTTCTGTGTCGTGCTCGATCGTTCGGGTTCCATGGCGGGTAATCCTCTCCAACAGGCTCTCCAGGCCACCCGCACCGCCATTCGCAATCTCCGGACCACAGACCAGTTCAGTCTCGTGGTGTTCGATGACACCGCCGAGACAGTCATCCCCCTGCAGGACGCCACCCGTCGCGCCGACTGGGAACGGCGCGTGGCGGAGGTCGGGCCGCGTGGTTCGACCAATCTCACCGGCGGCTGGATGCTTGGTGCCAACCAGTTGACCGGTGCTCCAGCCGGCATGCCACGTCGGCTCCTGCTCCTGAGCGACGGTCATCTGAACTGCGGGATTACCGATCCCGGTCAGGTGAAGGGCATTGTGGCCTCGGGCCTGGAGGCGCGGGGCATCCGGACCACCTGCCTCGGGTTCGGCCGCGACTACGACGAGGAACTGCTGGGCGAACTGGCCCGGTCCACCAATGGGGAATTCTACGACGCCGATTCACCGGAGAAATTGCCCGCCATTTTCGAGCATGAACTTCAGGGATTGCAGGGTGTGTCTGTCCAGAACCTCCGGGTCCGGCTCAAGCCACTGGACTTCTGCGACGGGTTCGCGGCTCTGAATGAGTATCCATCCGTGACGTTGCCCGATGGCCGGGTTGAATTTGCCGTGGGTGACCTGGTGAGCGAGGAGGAACGCGTGGCGGTCTTTGCCCTGAACGTCCTGCCACTGCCCGCCATTGACGGTCGTCCGGTGACGAGTCTTGAAGGTGAGGAACTGCTGGAGGTGGAGCTGGTCTTCGACGAGATCACCAAGGACGGCATCGCCTCGCGATCGATCCAGCAGACGGTCCGGGTGCAGGCCACGCAGGATCCGGCCGAGGTGCGGGTCAACGAAACGGTGTTGTCCTGGGTGGCGGTGCAACAGGCCGCCCGATCATTGCGCGAGAGCAACCAACTCGCCCGCGAAGGCGACATCATGGGTGCGCGCGCGTTCCTGTCCGTTGCCCGGCGGAAAATGATGACGAGTGAACACCCCTCGGCCATGGAGCGTGCGCTCGATCTGCTGGAAAATGCGGAGGCGGAATTTGACCTCAACGCCCACGACAATCCGATGATGATGAAGAAACTCCATGCCATGCGTCACCGGTCAGCGCGGGCCAGTTCCCGGGATCGGGAGCTGCGCGAACAGGAAGATTTCCGGGGGAAACCCCGGGCTTAAGAACCTGTGGAGGGTTGCGGGATGGTGGCAAGGGCTGCCATCCCAACCTCCCACCTCAGAACCATCACCCTCAACCAAACAACACATCATGAACACAGCAACATTCGGAAAACTCGCAGTCCTCATCGGCACCCTGGCATTGGTGCAAGGCGAAGCCCGGGCCGGTTTCATCCACTGGGAAGTCCAGGACGGTTCCGTCGACCTGATCGGTCCCGGTTGGTGGGATCTGCAACCGGGCAACGGGCTCTACGTGGATCTCGACGGCACCACCGGCGACGCGGGCAGGCTCTTCTCCCGGGATGCGTTTCTGTTTCAGTCCGGCCAGACCTATGCCCTGCAGTTTGATCTCGCGGGAAACCAGCGAGGAGGCAGCACTGATTTCGTCGTCATCCAGGTGGCGCTCGGTGGGATCTTGAACAAGACCTACGCGCTCCCCGGCAACGTGCCGTTCACGACGTTCACCGAATACTTCAGTGTGGCAACCACGCAAGCGGCGCACCTGAGCTTTGAAGGACTGGGCGGAGACCGGGTGGGCCTGTTGCTCGATGACATTCAACTGTCGCTCGGCGGAACGGTGATGTTGCAGGACAGCTTCGATGCTGAGAACGGCGGGCGCCCCGCCGGGAACTACGGCACTCCCTATGAGTATGATCCGGCGATCTATGGTGACAGCCCGCCGAGTTATCCCGGTGGCCCGGTGCCATCCCCCGTGCCCGATGGCGGCAGCAGTCTCAGCCTGGCATTGCTGGGTGTGTTGGGGTTGTTTGTCGTGAGACGTGGCCGGGACCTATCGCTTGCAACCGCGTGAACGGAACCTCTTCTTTCAAGTTGCGGCTGAAGGGATGCCGATGCGGGAGTTTGATCTTCCGGCGAAAAGTTGTTATGAACCGTCAATCAACGGAACCGTGCTCTTCGTGAGCGCTTATTCAAATTCTTTGGAATGCTAAAAAATCAGATTGATCGAGAGGTGCTCAGCGACGCGTGGAGGAAAGCGTTCCCGCGTCTTGTTGGTGATGATGACAATGGAATCCTGACCCGCTTGAAGTGCTCCCAGAAAGCAGCGCGGCATGGCACGTGCACCCAGGTTTTTATCAATCGCATTTATGACACGCGACAGTCGCCAGCCACTTTGCCGTGGGTGTTCTGCTGCTATTGCCTGAACTATGATCCGGTTCACTTCGAGACGACCGGGCACAACTGGTGTTTGAAACTCCATCTGAACACCGTGCGACTCTATTTCACGGAACGAGAGAAGGTTGTCGATCTGTTCAAAAGGGAACTATCTAAACATACCCCCAAGGGGTTTCAATATTGTCCCCACCCTCGCCAGCAGGTGATCGAGATGCAATTCACCCATGCCGGGAGCGAGCATGAGGTGGTGGACTGGATTTTTCCGCAGCTCAGCATACTCATCAAGGAAACGTATCCCATTCTGAATCGTGCGATTGAAATCGCGGAAGCCAGCGTATTGCAAAAGCAGGAACGCCGGCAACTCGCGGCGTCCCGACCGAAAGTGGGCGCCCGGGCTGCCAACAAGGATCGGCCTGGAAACCGGCAGGCGTTGAATCGGTCGGTCCCACCGAAACTACGAAATGCGGTGATCGCAAAGAACAAGGACGGGCGATGCAACATTTGCGGTGAGGTCTGCGCACCGGAAGACATCCATATTGATCACATTGAATCCGTTGCGAACGGTGGTTTGACCGAGTTGGCCAACCTCTGGGTTACCTGTAGTCGATGCAACCTGGCGAAGGGAAGCGGACGCCCGCGTTCACCAGTTGCTCATGTGCCCGCAAAGGTTCGCAAAAGGAAAATCGGGTAACGCGGAAGTGTGTCATAAAGTTTATGGAGATTGAATCTGGAAGCTAGAAGGGAGGAGACAGAACACGGGAGGTGAAGTGCCCCAGAGAAGGTGGACAGGGGCAGAAGTCATTTGTTGGGGTTCGTCTTTCATGAACTGGGTTTCAAAAGCAACGGGCGATTGATAGCCGAGTAAACTCTGGCGTCGGCGCTGGTTGTACCAGCTTTCGATGCCGACAAAGAGTTGTCGCCGGGCGCTCTCGGGGTCGGCCGGCCCGGTCCGGCCAGGCACTTTGCTTTTGATCTTTCCGATGGCGCTCTCCATCTAGGCGTTGTCGTACGGGTTTCCCTTTCGGCTGTTGGGCGGTTCTTCACCTTGGCCAGACGAGCCGCCAATGATTCTTCAGTTGACTGGTCTTCATTGCCTTTCGGCTGTTGGTCGGTTCTTCACCTCGGCTGCTACTTGTCCAACCGCTCCGGAGGTTCCTTCCTGTCTTCATTGCCTTTCGGCTGTTGGTCGGTTCTTCACCTCGGTACCAAGGGCACGGCCCTTGTTTTGGGCAAGGTGTCTTCATTGCCTTTCGGCTGTTGGTCGGTTCTTCACATTGTGCGACACCCACGCAAAGGGTCAGGCGGTTGGGTCTTCATTGCCTTTCGGCTGTTGGTCGGTTCTTCACAGGGTTGGACAGGCGAGGCCTTGAGTTTGGTCTGGACGTCTTCATTGCCTTTCGGCTGTTGGTCGGTTCTTCACGGGACTATCAGCATTACGTCAACCAACCCACGGGAGGGTCCCGTCTTCATTGCCTTTCGGCTGTTGGTCGGTTCTTCACCCTAACCAAACGAGAGCCAACGCTCATCGGCGCAATCAGTCTTCATTGCCTTTCGGCTGTTGGTCGGTTCTTCACGCCCGACAAACAAGACGCCTCTTGGCGCTGGATCAAGACGTCTTCATTGCCTTTCGGCTGTTGGTCGGTTCTTCACGGAAGCGGCCAAGCCAGCGAAAGCGGAAGTCAAGCCAGGTCTTCATTGCCTTTCGGCTGTTGGTCGGTTCTTCACGGAATGGTCCGCGCCGCACTGCCGGACCGGAAGGACTTGGTCTTCATTGCCTTTCGGCTGTTGGTCGGTTCTTCACATCCAAAGGAAGGAAGTATTAGTAGAGGCGGACACCTCCGTCTTCATTGCCTTTCGGCTGTTGGTCGGTTCTTCACACGGAGAAACCGATATGAACAATATGAGTAAAAAAACAGGTCTTCATTGCCTTTCGGCTGTTGGTCGGTTCTTCACCTCGCGGACAGCCTCGGGTTGTAATAGTTAAGGTCGACGTCTTCATTGCCTTTCGGCTGTTGGTCGGTTCTTCACCTGAGTTCAATGCGCTAGATCCGTCACGGGCAGACGCTGTCTTCATTGCCTTTCGGCTGTTGGTCGGTTCTTCACGCGGTCATAGACTCCTGGGAGACCTACCAGACTTCCGTCGTCTTCATTGCCTTTCGGCTGTTGGTCGGTTCTTCACCCTACATCAGCCACGCGATACAGTCGGGGATCAACGAGTCTTCATTGCCTTTCGGCTGTTGGTCGGTTCTTCACCTCAATCGAAAATGATGGATCGCTCACCCCCCACAACGTCTTCATTGCCTTTCGGCTGTTGGTCGGTTCTTCACCCTGTCTTCGGGCGGGCACCCGTTGGTGTGCGCATTCCGGTCTTCATTGCCTTTCGGCTGTTGGTCGGTTCTTCACGGGACTCTCTGGGGTAACAACAACACGGTGCCGCTGACCAAGTCTTCATTGCCTTTCGGCTGTTGGTCGGTTCTTCACGGCAACCTCTCCAGGCTGGCGAGCGAACAAATCAAGGGGTCTTCATTGCCTTTCGGCTGTTGGTCGGTTCTTCACGCCGAGGTTGCTCGCCGTCTCGGGGTCGCCCGCTCAAGTCTTCATTGCCTTTCGGCTGTTGGTCGGTTCTTCACTTCATCCAGCACGTGGAGGATCAGGCGGCGCTCCAGGGGTCTTCATTGCCTTTCGGCTGTTGGTCGGTTCTTCACCTCCCGAACGATCACGCCTGTTTGATAAAGCCATGTTCGAGTCTTCATTGCCTTTCGGCTGTTGGTCGGTTCTTCACTAGAGGCGGACACCTCCTATAACGGGGAGGTCATTGAGTCTTCATTGCCTTTCGGCTGTTGGTCGGTTCTTCACGGTTGGAGCGTGGCCGAAAGGGTCCCGTCGTATGTTGCGTCTTCATTGCCTTTCGGCTGTTGGTCGGTTCTTCACGAGATCGCGGCTAGGGAGATGTTAGAAGCTCAAGCGGGTCTTCATTGCCTTTCGGCTGTTGGTCGGTTCTTCACACAGAAATTCCGGATTTCGTCGCCTACTACAGGTAAGGCGTCTTCATTGCCTTTCGGCTGTTGGTCGGTTCTTCACTGCGCACGATATTTAGCTTCTTGCAGGACGGGTTCAGTCTTCATTGCCTTTCGGCTGTTGGTCGGTTCTTCACCTCAATCGCCGGAGCGCGGGCGATGTTCAAAGTGATCCGGTCTTCATTGCCTTTCGGCTGTTGGTCGGTTCTTCACGAGGTGATCAACTCGTGGGAGACCTACACGACGCCTATGTCTTCATTGCCTTTCGGCTGTTGGTCGGTTCTTCACGTCGTAAAATACCACGGTAAGACGTGTCCGCTCATCCAGTCTTCATTGCCTTTCGGCTGTTGGTCGGTTCTTCACCAGGCACATGTCAGTATCATCGTTATACGCCAACCTCCGTCTTCATTGCCTTTCGGCTGTTGGTCGGTTCTTCACATGCCACATATTTCGGAGAGTTCAAAACTCTGGCGGTCTTCATTGCCTTTCGGCTGTTGGTCGGTTCTTCACCTGACGGTCTCAACCGAGGATCGGAAACGTGTCGTAAGTCTTCATTGCCTTTCGGCTGTTGGTCGGTTCTTCACGAGGGCGTGTTTATCGCCCTCGGTACCAAGGGTACCGGTCTTCATTGCCTTTCGGCTGTTGGTCGGTTCTTCACCACCAGCCAACAACGGGACAGATTGATGACGCGGCCCGGTCTTCATTGCCTTTCGGCTGTTGGTCGGTTCTTCACCAGTCGGCGTCGTGCAGCGCCACTATTGGGCGAGCGGGTCTTCATTGCCTTTCGGCTGTTGGTCGGTTCTTCACGCCATTTCATCGAGAGAAAGGAACAGCTGGTAGAGGCGGTCTTCATTGCCTTTCGGCTGTTGGTCGGTTCTTCACGAAACCAGTGAAGATCGAGCCAAGTGGCTACTACTAAGAGTCTTCATTGCCTTTCGGCTGTTGGTCGGTTCTTCACGACCGGGGGATCCTGGGGGTCCTTCCAGGGCACCCGCCGTCTTCATTGCCTTTCGGCTGTTGGTCGGTTCTTCACGGAGATCCAAACCGCTCAGAAGCGGTTTGAGATCGCGTGTCTTCATTGCCTTTCGGCTGTTGGTCGGTTCTTCACCCCACAAGTGAACGCACAACCTAACCAAACGAAAGCGTCTTCATTGCCTTTCGGCTGTTGGTCGGTTCTTCACGCGAAGCTTTAAGTCTGGTCTGGACAGGGTTCAGACAGGTCTTCATTGCCTTTCGGCTGTTGGTCGGTTCTTCACTACAGAGGGGAGGTCATTGGGTCGTGGGAGACCTACCAGGTCTTCATTGCCTTTCGGCTGTTGGTCGGTTCTTCACTTCGAGTAACTTCACCCGCCACGGGCAAGACTATCACGTCTTCATTGCCTTTCGGCTGTTGGTCGGTTCTTCACAGGGCTTCCACAAGTCCAAAGCCAAGCTCGCCGCCGCCAAGTCTTCATTGCCTTTCGGCTGTTGGTCGGTTCTTCACATGAGCACCCGCAAAAACCCCGCCGCCGTCGCCCTCGGGTCTTCATTGCCTTTCGGCTGTTGGTCGGTTCTTCACAGAAAGGAAGAGTTGGTGGAGGCCGACACCTCGTATAGTCTTCATTGCCTTTCGGCTGTTGGTCGGTTCTTCACACGGTGAAGTGATTGGGTCTTGGGAGACCTATGAAAGTCTTCATTGCCTTTCGGCTGTTGGTCGGTTCTTCACAACTCGGCCATTGGAAAATACTAAAATGAACACCACCACGTCTTCATTGCCTTTCGGCTGTTGGTCGGTTCTTCACAGCAGAGGCAGAAGCAGAGGCAGAGGCAGTATTAAATGTCTTCATTGCCTTTCGGCTGTTGGTCGGTTCTTCACACCCGATCCGGAGACGTACACGTCCTCAGGCACCACCCCGTCTTCATTGCCTTTCGGCTGTTGGTCGGTTCTTCACCTCACAAGTGAAAGCGCAACCTAACCAAACGAAAGCGTCTTCATTGCCTTTCGGCTGTTGGTCGGTTCTTCACCCGTTCGACCATGCAAACCAACTGCACGGGAAATCCCTGTCTTCATTGCCTTTCGGCTGTTGGTCGGTTCTTCACACCGCCGTTGTAACCCATTCTCCGAGAGGAGCGCAAGTGCCGCGCAGGTCGCGACTCCGGTTCAAGCCTGGCATCAATTGTGCCGGATCCAGCTGCGCGTGCTCGGCGTTTTGGGTAACATCCAGCCGGACAATGAGTTCTG
>JBDNGP010000137.1:0-9231 GCA_041689265.1 Verrucomicrobiota bacterium | reverse complement strand
GAGACGATGTTCATCGCCTCAAGTGGGCTGCGCCAAAAATAAAAAGTTTTTTCAAGCCCGAAGTGTCAATCAAAACGATCTGGACCGATCACATTTTCCACGAATTTTTCGGTCACTCCTTTTTCGGACAGGCTCTTAGGAGTTCTTCGCAACGCAGTCCCCGGATTTTCCAAGCAACCGCGAAGAACCGGGTTACCTGACGCAGAACCACCCGGGCCAGATCGATTGCCTCCGCTTTCAACAATGCAGGGTGATCGCTGAAACGGAGGACAGCGCGTCCCGCCTGTCACCGGTGCCCCGAACACGCAGCGGTATTGAACCCAGGCCTCACGGGCTACTTTCCATAGTCGGGCTATTCGTGGCCGCAACAGAGACAGGCGGGACGCGCTGTCCTACTGGCGATTTTGTAGAAGGACTCTCCGGATCGAATCCGGATTCCGTCTGAGGTCAAGGACGGCGACCACCAAAGCCAGTTGATCGTCGATCTGGTAGTAAATGCCGAAGGGGAAGCGTTTTGACAGCATTCGCAAATATCCGAAATGAGAACTGTGAATTCCGGCGTACATCCTCAGCGAAGCGATGTCGGAGATCAGGCAGTCAATGAAGTAATCGCCGATGCCCCATTCCCGCTCGTTATAAAACAGTTTGCCTGCCTCCAAATCCTCGGCCGCCCGGTCAAGAATGACGACGTCCTTGACCCTCATCCGCGGAGACGTTCCTTGAGCTGATCCAGCGTGTAGAATGTCGCTTCACCCGATTCAATTCTTCGCCGGCGTTCTTCCAGAATTTTCTCGTGCCAGGCCGGTGATTCAAGATTGCCTTCGTCCTCACACAGCGCCTCCCAAAGGTTTTCCATGGCCTGCAAGCGCTCGGCAGTGGTCATCTTCTTGATCTCGGCGATGCTCATGAGAGTAAATCTACCGCGTCCGTCCCGCTTATCAACGACAAACGTGGTCGCACTTCAGGTTCCAATCAGAAACGAACTGCCTCGCCGCATCACGGCAATGGAGTGATGGACGAATTGGGCATAAGCGGCCTGGCAAGATCGTAGTCCACCTGCACGTAGGCCTCGGATTCAAACCCATTTTCGTACGCTTCAAACACTTTCGGTGATCGCCAAGATGTAGGACAGTGCGTCCCGCCTGTCTCCGGTGACCCGAGCGTACAGCGGGTGCTGAGCAAATGGCCTCGGGGACTACTTTCTCCAGTCAGGTTTTTCGTGACTGCAACGGAGACAGGCGGGACGCGCTGTCCTACTTGGGCTCCCGCTCCGCCGGGAATATTGAAGGATGAATAATTTCCATTGCCTCGCGTCGAGGAGTGGAACCATAAATCTGCCATGCACATGCCCCAGATCCGATCCGTTTGTTCGCGCACGCTTTTGCACTTCTTTCTGCTGATTCTGCTCACGGTCGGCAGCCAATTATCTAGCCGCGCCGCCGAGCCACTTCGCGCCCTCTTGATCAGCGGCGGTTGCTGTCATGACTACGGTCGGCAGAAGAAGATTCTCAAGGAAGGCATTGAGGCCCGCGCGAACATCGTGGTGGACGTGATCTACACCGACGACCGCAGCACCACCGCGCGGTTTGAAATCTATGAGAACCCCGACTGGGCTAAGGGTTACGACGTCATCATCCACGACGAGTGCTCCGCCGATGTGAAGGACATGCCCTACGTGCAAAACATCCTCAACGCGCACAAGACCGTCCCGGCCGTCAATCTCCACTGCGCGATGCACTGCTACCGCACTGGCACTGACGACTGGTTCAAGTTCATTGGTATCCAGTCGACCGGCCACGGTCCGCAGGAACCGATTGCCATCCAGTTCGTCGACACGGATCATCCGATCACCAAAACGCTCGGCGACTGGACCACGATTAACGAGGAGCTCTACAACAATATAAAAATCTTCGACACCGCCCGCCCGATTGCTCGCGGCACGCAGATCGTTCGAAACAAGGACGGCAGTGAGCGCAAGGTTGAATCGGTTGTCGCCTGGATCAACGACTACGGTGACACTCACGTCTTCAGCACCACCATCGGTCACAACAACGAAACCGTTGGTGATGATCGCTACCTGAATCTCGTCACGCGCGGGATGCTCTGGGCCTGCGGCAAGTTGAACGATGATTATCTGAAAAAGGAAGTCGCGCTGATCCGCCGCGTCAATTTGGCGAAAGACAAGGTGGCCCTCGCCTCGAGCGAGGAATCCGGCAAACAGAATTTCGCGAGCAAAGCCTTCGATGGAAGTACCGCCACCCGCTGGTGTGCGAATGGTCCGGGGGAAAATCAATGGCTCCAGGTCGATCTCGGCGCACCGACCAAGATCACCGGCACACAGATCGATTGGGAGATGTCGGACATCCCTTACCACTACAAGATCGAGGGATCGGATGACGGCCAAAAATGGACGACGTTGGTCGATGCTTCGCAAAATTCGCAGGAAGGCCCGAACGAGGACAACTTCAACACGACGGCCCGCTTTCTGCGCGTCACATTTCTCGGGAAACCCGGCGGCGGCTGGGCGAGTATTTTTGAGTTTGAGGTGTTTGGTGACAAAACCGAAACCGTCGACCCACGTCAGGCGAAGAACGAGGCCGACCAAAAAGTCCTGGCGGATGCGAAGATTCCGGAGGGCTTCGACGCCACGGTGTTCGCCGCGCCGCCGATGGCGAATTATCCGGTGTTCGTCGCCGCCGCACCGGACGGCACGCTCTACGTTTCCAGCGATGGTAACGGCTCTCTCGACCGCAATCCCCACCGAGGTCGCGTCCTGCGATTGCGCGATCTCGATGGGGATGGACGGGCCGATGAGGTGAAGGAGTTTGTGCCGGACGTCGATTCGCCGCGCGGCCTGGTCTGGGATCACGACCGCGTCTACCTGATGCACCCGCCGAATCTGAGCGCATTCATTGATCACGACGGAGACGGCGTCGCAGATGAAAAAAAGGTTTTGGTGAAAGGAATTGCCTTCGGGTTCAAAGATCGTCCGGCGGATCATACTTCGAACGGACTATCGCTCGGCATCGACGGCTGGCTCTATTGCGCGATCGGCGATTTCGGATTCATGGAGGCCGAAGGCACGGACGGGCGTAAACTTCAATTGCGCGGCGGTGGCGTCGTTCGTGTGCGACCCGACGGCACCGGTCTCGAATTGTTCGCGCGCGGCACCCGCAACATTCTCGAAACGCCAGTCAGCCCGTTACTCGATATCTTCGCCCGCGACAACACCAACGACGGCGGCGGCTGGGACGTGCGTTTCCATCACTTCACCGGTCTCGAAGAACACGGTTACCCGTCGCTCTACAAGAATTTCAACGACGAGATCATCCAGCCGCTCGCGGATTATGGCGGTGGTTCCGGCTGCGGTGCCGCGTGGATTGACGAGCCCGGCATCCCGGCGAAGTGGAACAACGCACCGTTCACCGCCGACTGGGGTCGCAACTGGGTTTATCAACATCGCGTCATGCCGAACGGGGCGACCTTCACGGAAAAGCAAACCGAGTTCTTCGGAGCAACCCGTGTCACTGATCTGGACGCCGACGCGTTGAGCAACATCTACATCGCCAGCTGGAAAGGCGCGACCTTCACCTGGGCCGGGCCCGACGTCGGCTACATCGTTCGACTGACGCCGAAGGGTTTCACGCCCGAGCCGCTGCCGAACATTGATGCGTTGGGGCAGGACGATCTGGTCAAACTCCTTGAATCCCCGAGTGCGCGTCGTCGATTGGCCGCCCAACGCGCGCTTATCAGAAATGGACTGAACACCGGATCGGTGCGTCAGCTCACCGCTCTTGCTGGAAATAACTCAAAGCCGATGGCGAGCCGCGTCGCCGCGATCTTCGCGTTGAAGCAGGGTTTGGGTACCGACGCCAACGAGACATTGGGAAACCTGGCAGCCGATCCTTCCGTCGCCGCGTGGGCGTTGCGGGCCTTAACGGATCGTGAGGATCAACTCGCCGGTGTGCCGGACCTTACCCTTGTTGCGAGCCTAAAATCCAACGACGCACGCACCCGCCGTGAGGCCGTCGTGAGCACGGCGCGATTGGGCAATTCTACCCAAGCAATTTCGTTGGTCCCCCTGCTCGCCGACCGCGATCCGGTGATTGCCCACACCACCGTTCAGGCGCTCAAGCGACTTCATGCCGTCGATATTTGTTTCGCCGCCGTGGACACGCAGGAAACGAACTCACCCGAACGCGTGGGCGCACTCCGAGTTCTGCAATCGTTGCACGAGGCGGCAGTCGTTGATGGCCTGATCGCCCGGCTGAACAATGAGTCCGACGCAGCACGTCGTCAGGGATTGCTCGCGGCGCTGTGCCGGCTTTACTTCACTGAAGGTGAATGGACCGGCAACAGCTGGGGCACGCGTCCCGACACCAGCGGCCCCATTTATCAACCGGTCGAATGGAACGGCACCGACGCGATCACTGCCGCGTTAAAACAGGCGCTCAAAAGCACCCGCCCGGACGAAGTCGTTTTTCTGGCAAAAGAAATGGATCGCAACAAGATCCGGATGAACGACGCCGTTCTGGTCCTCGTTGAGTTGGCGAAGAACGATCCGGCGCAACTGCCTGTCGCCATGAAATCACTGGCCAGCGCCACCGCGATTCCAAGCCCCGCCGTGCCGCTCCTGATCGAAACTGCCACCGCCACCAAGACTGCACCCGAGGTCCGCGCTGATGCCGTGGCCGGCTTGGCAAAGTTGAACAGCGAAGCCGCCGTTCTGGCCATGCTCGCCGCGCTTGAACATTTCGACGGGGGTGACAGCGACAACGTGCAGGACGCCCGCCGCGCAGCCGGCAACGCGTTCATCAATTCACCAAACACAAAACTGCACACCCACAGTATCGCCAAAGCGGCAGGGAAACTGGGCGCATCCGGTGTATCTGCCGACGCCGCCCTCTTGAAGATCGCCGACGACAAGAACGCCTCACCCGAAGCCCGGGCCGTGGCCGAACAATCCCTGGACAAAGGTTGGAACAATTCCGCCCGCCGCGTTCAGATATTGAAAGCCGTCGCGATAGTTCAACAGCGGTCCTATCGCGACAAGGTTATCGCCGCTGCGAGCGATTCCGATCCCTCCGTGGCCGACGCTGCCAAGTCAGCCGCGAAAGCGTTGCGAATTGATCTGGCGAAGCTCAAGCCCGCCGCTGGCCAGGAGAAAACCGTGGGCGAAATGCCCGTGGCAGACGTCGTCGCCGCCATTCTGAAAACGCATGGCGACGTTGCCATCGGTGAAAAACTCTTCACGCAGCAAGCCTGCATCACGTGCCACACCGTGCGGGCGGATGAGCCGCCGCGCGGCCCGTTCCTCGGAAACATCGCCACCACCTACGCGCGACCGGACCTCGCCGAAAACATCCTGCTGCCGAACAAGACGTTGGCGCAGGGTTTTGTCGGCAATCATTTCGAGCTGAAGGACGGCACCGAATACGACGGCTTCGTCACGCTCGAAGCCGCCGACACCGTGACCATCCGCAACGTCGCCTCGCAGGAGATTGCGATCCCGGTGAAGGACATCGTCAAGCGCGAGAAATTGGAGCGTTCGATGATGCCGGAAGGACTCGCCGCCAACCTGACGGTCGTCGAATTCGCCTCACTGCTGGACTACCTGGAAGCGTTGGCGAAGAAGCAGTGATCCGCCGGTTGGCGCCAACGAATCTCCGCCAGGTCTTGGACTGCGGTGACGGAGTGAAACGAAGTCACCGCTTTCGGGCGGACAAGGCAGCTTGAGTTCAGCAACCGGTTGGAGCGTTCGAAAGCGGTGATTGCGCCGGGCTTCATCACCGCACTCCAGGACGCTTTCGCGCGTTCGGAACCGTTGGATTCGCCAGCTTGGTGAAGGTGGATTGGGCGATCTCCTCGGCCAGCGAAGCGTCGTCCGTGACCCGAAAGGCGCCGGAAAACACCATCGGCAGATGGCGGATGACCTGTTCGCGGAAAGATTCCTCGGACCGTCGGGCGGCGAAGGCGTCGAGCAGATCTTTGTCAGAAACGTCCATTTACAACCTAACAGTGCCGCAACCCGAAAAAACCGAACAGGGAAATGGTGAATTCTCCACCAAAGAATATCCGGATCCGTCGAGTCAAACTCCTCGCCCGATCATCGATGGTTCCACGCGCGGGAGCCGGTTCCCAAAACTCGTTGAACTCGAGCGTTGCTCTGGCTCCAAGGCAGCATCGTTAGGACCTACTTTCTTCACGCCTTGTTGTTCGGTCGCGCGAACAAATCGTCGCGGTGCGTTTGAAATTTGCTCCGAATGTCCTCCGGTGTTTCGTACTGATAAATTTTTACCTGTCTCGGAAACGCCTGTTCAGCTTCCTTCAACAAGAAGGGCAGTTCATCCCGGTCGCGGGCGAAAATTAGCATGGGTTTGTGGAGGGCGATGGCCATGCCGGCCTCAACCAGGACGCTCGAAACCAACCTGCCCGGATACACCAGTATGAAACGACGACTCGAACGCAGCGCTTCGTAATCTTCCCGGACGGAAATATCGGCCGCCTCAAATTTCTTGCCGGAGGCGATGTGCTTTCCGGCGTAAAAAACCGAGTCGTAACCGCAATCCTTCTCCAGAACCGCCACGAGGCTGTTCATCTCCGCCCGGTCCTTTTGATAGGCGGCGTCGTCGGCATGACTGGCCATCGGCGCGGCAAGAAACACATCGTGCCGGATTTCAGCGACTTCTTCCGCAGCACCTGCCCCCAGCGCGCCCGGCTTCGTAAGCAGCAGGAAAAAGACGACGGCCAGCACTCCGATCAGCAACAACGGCATGGCGATGACCAGCAGGGTGAAATCAAGTCCGGTCGCCTTGTTGGCAAGAATGAGCAGGATTGCCTCGGTGACCAGAACGACCAGAGCCAGGAGGGCCAACGGAGTTTTGATTTCGCTCAACAATTGCATGTGACCACCAGATTTTTCAGACATGCCGAGATCATGGAACCGACGTTTACAATTGGTAAAGCAGGAACCGTCCGACCGGTGCGTTCGGAACCTCAGGGTCAAGGTGGAGTGAGTTCTCCGAACGAACTTTGAGCGCAGGGGGCGTGCTCGATTCTCCAGCCTTCTCTCGCCCGCGCCTCAAGTCCTTCGGCGGTTCGCCGCCTTTCTCCATGCGGAACGGAACAGGTTTCCGTGGTTCCACCAAGAGTTCGCAGGCTCGTTCGGAGGCCGAAGGTCGGCTTCCCGTCGCCCCACCTTCGGGGCATCCCGTTGACCCGCACTTTCAAACCCACCCCCGTCCGACAGGTACGTTCGGAACCGTGGGCGCAGAATGTCAAAGGACGAATCCGCCCCCCCTCCCCGGCGACTTCGGAGGACCGGAGTTGGGAATAAGAAACGGATTTCACCAGTTGCTTATGACATGGCGGGGAAATTATGGAGTGCTCCGGCAGAGTGCAACGGCGACGGAGCTTTCGCGCGGACGGAAGACTCCGGTTTTTCAAACCACTTCGAGCGTGCGAAAGCGGTGTCGACGCTGCGCTCTGCCACCGCAGTCCACAAGGCGTTCGTGCTTCGGCGTGTTGCTTCGTTTGACCGTTGCCCGTTCATTTCGAAATCTCAAAATCCTTGATGATCCCATCCGCAAGCCACTCCGCCACCACCTGACGATTTGCCGGATCGAGAATCCGTTCCTTGTCGCTCTTGTGTTGAATATTTCCGACCTCGATAAATGCGGTGGGCGGCAACGTGTGTTCGAGCATGAACAACTCACGCGTGCCAACGGTTCCACGGTAACCACGCCCCGGCTGGTGTTGCGCATACTTTTCCCGAAAGGTCGTCTGCATGGACGTGGCGAACTGTTTGCCGATCTGGCTGTTCTTTTTGTAATAGAAAAACGTATCGATCCGTTGTGTGCTGGTGCGTGAGTCAATGTGGATCACCACGCACCGTCGATATTTGGAACTCGCGTCCGCCTGGTACAGACGGTTCACCGCGTCCGCGCGTTGTTGCAAACGGGCACGTTGATCCCAGGGAATGGGCACTCCGGGGTAACACAATTCCGTCGTATTGCCCGCGAGAATCCGGCCGTTACGAATCCCTTCAGACCGGTCCAGTATGATAAAATGCACCCTGGCACCGTGCTCGATCAGGCGACGCCCCAACCGGAGCGTGACATCGTAGGCGTATTCGTCCTCGTATAGTTTGTGGCCGGCCTCGTTACCGATCGCTCCGGTGTCCGGTCCGCCGTGTCCGCTGACCAGATAAAAGGCCGCCCCTTTCAACTGTTGATCCAGCACCCGGACCCGCTGTTGGGACTCGCCGAACAAGGGTTGAATCACCGTCCGTTCCGAGTCTGGCAATTCGTATCGACGTCCGAGAATCAGTTGATCGGTCGGACTGAGATTCGCCTTGTTGATCCGAATAAATTCCTCCAGAGCGTCTTTCCCTGAAATATCGTACCGGGCAAGGAGCTTGTAGATCCCGTCCCCTTTCTCGACCGACACGAACTCGCCGGTCCCGGCAGCCATCGCCACCTGGACCGTCAGCATCGCCAGAATTAAGCTCAAAAATCTCATCACATATCGATCGGACAAAGGGCATCAAACACCATTCCGCCGCAATGTGCGAACATCAACCGACTCAAACTAGAGGGGGAAACTGGAAACCGCAGATTGCGCAGATCAACACAGATGATCCCAGCGCGGCCAAGCCGCAACCGCTCCCTCTCCTCCATGAAGTGGAGGAAATGGCTGGGGTGAGGAGGCGACCGGTACGACACACAGCGGGAACACCCCTCTCCGGTTCCAAAACTTTCCAAGCACTCTTATAATATTGACGGAAAGCCTGTTAAAAACCAGCCTCAAAAAAAACAGAGCACCCCAAATTTCCGAGAGTTAATGGGGTTGCCAGCAACTGACCAAAACCACAATCACGCGATGAATCAACGCCCCATATCGATGAAATCAGTCTCGGTTTTCCTCTTTGCAACTGCTTGCTTCGTTTGCGGCTCGGCGGTGTATGCGGCTGCCGATATTTTTCCAGACCGTGAGTACCAGAACGGCCTTACTGAGATCAGAAAATGGTCAGACGAGAACATATCCAAATTCGAATTTTCCAAGGCTCGAATTGGTTCCAGCCTTGAGGTTGTAATAAGGTGGCAGAGGAGGCGGAGCCAAAGTTGGAGGCTTTTAAGTGGGATGTCAGCGGGTGTTTGGGGACTTTAGTCGGGTGGTTGTGTTTGTCAAAGGGTGTTCAGGCTGCGGCTGACGAAAGTTCCAGACTTGAGG
>JBDNGP010000136.1:0-5716 GCA_041689265.1 Verrucomicrobiota bacterium | reverse complement strand
CGGCGGCGGTGGCCCTGACGATGCCGACCAACGCCCCGACGCGCTTCTACCGGGTGATCCGGCTGTTTTAGAAACCTTGTCCCGCCCCCCCACGAAAGACCCTGTGCCGCCTGTGCGTCTGGCGGCACAGGGTTGCGGGGAACGCCCGGATGGGCCAACGTGAACCCATGAACATGAACGGTATCAGAAACAAATATGCGTGCGTGATTGGCGGCCTGCTGTTCGCCGTAATTTCATGCCACGGACAGGGAACGGTGATCTACCACAATGCGGGCGATGTCTCCGTGCGCGGCACCGGACTGTCTTCGGAAACATATGGCGTCGACATGGACGGCAACAGTACTGAGGACTTCGTTTTTTCGGCACTTACCAGTTTCAGAATTTACAGTGCTACGGGGGGCAAAAGCGTTGGCATTCCCACTTCTCCCGGTGAGCTGGGAAGCTGGTCAATCCCTCTTCTTGAGGGGCTCTTAATTGGGCCTACGCTGTCAAGCTCGTTAGATTGGACGGGAAGTTTTCAACCAAACTTTCCCCCAGACAGTTGGATTGGTCCTACGCTCCATTCCCGCAACAACGCCGGAAGCTCGGGCTACTGGAACCCACAAGTGGGTACCTTGCTGACGGCGTACGTCGGCGTGGAGTTCAACATCGACGAAGCGGTTCATTACGGCTGGATTCAGGTGACGGTGGGCGGCATCGGCAACGGCGGCATCATCCACGACTGGGCCTACAATTCCGTTCCGGACATGCCCATCCTCGCCGGTCAGGTGCCCGAGCCGTCGACGTGGGCGCTGCTGATCGGAGGGGGCTCAGTTTTGTTCTGGCGGTGTCGAAGGAAAACCGGACGTTCAGCATGAACGGTATCAGAAACAGGCTGGCCTGTGTCATCGGAGGAATGCTGCTCGCCACGCTTTCCTGTCGCGGACAAGGGACGGGGATCTACCACAATGCGGGAGATGTCTCCGTGCGCGGCACCGGACTGTCTCCACAAACGTTCGGCGTCGACATGGACGGCAACGGAACCGAGGACTTCGTGTTCGAGGCCTACAGCAGTTTTCAAGTCTATAGCACAACCGGAGGGAAGACTGTGGGAATTCCTGCGGGGGGGACGGACTTAGGGAGTGAGTCGATTCCTTTGCGTGAAGGGTTCACTATCCAGTCCGTTCTCGGCGACCCATTGCAATGGACCGGAAGCGTGGACGGAATATTTGGATGGTACGGCGCAAGGTTGCACACCCGCAGTTTCGCCGGAAGTTCCGGCTATTGGAATCCGCAGTTGCCGGACAGGTTGACCGCGTACGTCGGGGTGGAGTTCAACATCGGCGACGATGTGAACTATGGGTGGATACAGGTCACCGTCGGCGGCATCGGCAACGGAGGATTCATCAAGGACTGGGCCTACAACACCGTCCCCGGAGAAATGATCCTCGCCGGTCAGGTGCCCGAGCCTTCGACATGGGCATTGCTGATCGGGGGTGGCGCGGTTTTCTGGTGGCGGTACCGGAGAACGAGAAGTTCCGCAAGAGTCGATAGTCATCTTCACTGAAGGGACTCTACACCCTCAGCTTCGTTACGTTCCGAAGCTAACGACGGGAGGATTTTTTGCCAGCTCAAGTCTGGGGCTGGCCGTTGGTTTCCGGTGATTCCTGCTTTTCGATTCCGTCGTAGAATTTGGCCAGTTCGATGAGGATGGCTTCGAGTTCCTGCAGGTAGTCGGCTTCCTTCAACTCCTTTTTCCGGTCTCGAAGCCGTGCGAGTTCAAGTTCCTTTTCGTCGCGCCACTGTCGCTGTTCGTCAGTCAACCGGGTTTCAAATTCGCTGCGGATCAGGTGAACCTGGTTGGCCCGGACGCCGTCGGCGATCGCGCCGTCCTTTGACTGGGTCTTCACCTGAAGTCCGTTGAACCAGTCGGCCGGAGTGCCACGACCGTCTCCGTTGTCGTCGATCAACGGATGTTCCGTGGCGAGACGTCCCTCGGTTTTGTACCACTCCTCGGTCATGCGGGCGGCGGCGAGAAAAATTTCCAACGCGGAGTTCTGTTCATCCTGATCAATGTCCGTCTCCGGACTCGCGAGCGCATCGGCGGCAAACCTGCCGAAGCGCGTGTAGTTCTGCTCCGATCCGCTGCGGGTCGCGGTGATGAGCACGCGACCTGGAGCGGAAAGCTGGTTGATGAACGGCGCGCTGGCCGACGCGCCCTGAATGATCACGATCCGCCGCTTCAACGGTTTCAACCACTCGGACAATTCTGCGGCGGAGATGTCCGGGCCGATCAGATTGAACTTGGCGAGCTTGTTGTCGAATGTGCCGTGGCCGATGAACACGAGCCACAGATCGGCGGTTGAACTGGCGGCGTCCGTCAGCGCGGAGATCAAACGGTCCCGGTCTGATCCGGTGTCCGCCGGTTCGCCGTTGAACACGTTTACATCCGCACCCGCGATGGTTCCCGAAGTTTTCCAACGCGCCGCCGAGGTCTGAAACACTTCGTCATACTGTTCCTCACCCGGTGCGCCGACGATTACGAACAACGATACGCGAGCATCATCGACCGAAAAAGCGGTGGTGGCCGTCATCGCGAGAAACGCGACGACGAACCACGGGCGGATGGTTTTCAAAATACGGATCATGCCAGTCCTTTCTTTCGGCGCAGCGCCCATTCGCCGATGAAGCACGCCAGCGCCAGCAGGAAAATCCACGGATTGTGCCAGAGCGGACGGGAGCTCGTTTCCATCATCGGAGCCTTCTTGGTCGGGAGCGAAGTCACGAACGATTCGAGATCATCCTGTTCGACAACCTGTCCGCCGGTTTGACGGGCGATCTGTTCGAGCAAACTCCGGTTGGGCGTAAGCGAACGAAATTCCTCGGCGGCGGGTTCCGAAACCCAGCCTGATTTTTTGCGGCCGACCTCGATGCCTTTTTCGTCCTGCACAATCGCCTCGGCCAAGTAGCCGCCGCTGTCGTGCTGAACGTAACCGGCGGTGAACAGACCGGGTTCGGTGGCGACCGGTTCGGCAATGAGTTCGACAAACGATGCGCTGTTCGTGGAATCATCGGAGGCGACCTGCCGGACCAGAATCTTCACGGATGCGCTGTCGAGCGGCTTGTATTCGTCATTGCGAACTTTGACGGACAGGAGCATGGAGCCGGGCAGGGCAGGGTCGGGTTTGGTGGAAAATGTGATGCGATCCGAGACGTCCGTGACCAGCCAGCGCGCGATCTGCCGCCAGGTTTTCTCGACATCCTCTTTCTGTTCCGCCGAGTGAAGGGTTGATCTCCAAAAATCGCCGATCATCATCGCGCCGGTCCGCCCGTTGCCGAACTTCTGCACGGCAAGTCCCGGATGAACTTCACCGCCCGAATCGGTGACGGTTGCGATCACGCTGGCCCCGGGTTTGATGCCGGAAACGGAGTTTAACACCTTGAAGCCGGGAAGTGCATCCAGCCGGTAACGTTCCTCTGATTCGGTGCTGCGGACTCGGGCCCACGGCTGGAGCCAGCCCTCGCGAGTGAGGTTCAAGTGCAGGTCAGTGAGCGGTGCGGTGGGCCGTCCGAACTGGGCGTTGTCGCGCAGGTAAACGGGCAGCATGTTTCCCACCGGGGTGTTGTTGTAACCGCCCTCCTGAAATGATTCCTGTCCGCCGAGCATCAGGAATCCGCCGCCGCGGTCGGTGACAAACTTCTCCATCAGGGCGAGCTGGTCCGGCCTGAAAAAACTGCTTTCAACGTCGTCGAGAATGATCGCGTGGTAGGGATACAGCTCGGCGGCCGTGCGGGGAAATCCTCCGCGCAGTTCGTCGGCATCACGGGTGTTGAGCCGTTTGATGACGGCCTGGTCGTACTGCTCCGTTTCTGCGACCGACTGGTCGCCAAATCCGCGAAACAGCGGGTTGCTGGTTTCTCCACTGCGTCCACGAAATTCAAAGCGAGCTTCTCTTGGAGCCATTCGAATCAATCCAACAAGCCGAAGCTGATCATCATCCTGAAGCGCGCGATTGAGGAATTTGTATTCCCAGTTGGGACGGCCCGCGACATACAGAATCCGGTAGGGCCCCTGACCGCGATCCACCATGACAAGTCGCTTGTTGTTCACCAGCGTGGCTTCATCGGGGCCGACGGTTTGATCATCCGATTCAGCCATTTTCTCGGACTGCACATTCAGTTCATAGAAATGAATGTTGCCGGCCTGCGGCTGGAGCTGGAAACGAAACGAGAGAATCTCCTCGTCCGTCGTGACCGGTTTTATCTGGGTTTGGGAGAGTCCTGGAACGGCGTTGGTACCGATCGGTCCCGCGAGCTTCTGCTGGGTGAGCGACACGGTGATGTCCTTGGACTTGAAACCGTTGGCGGTGACTTCGGCCGTTATGGTGACGGGTGCGTCTTCAAATGCGGTTTGCGAAACGCTGATCCGGCGGATCGCCAAATCCTTCACCGGTTCATCCCCGCCGATGACCACCGGGTAGATCGGCGGCAGCGCGGAGAAGTCGGCGACGCCTTCGAGGTAGTCGGTGGCGTTGCCATCCGTGAACACCAGAATCCCGGCCAGCGGCATCCCCCGAAAGCGTTCCCGGACCGATTGCAGGCCGCCGATCAGCGCGGAACCGTTCCCGGAGAAATCAAGCGCCTTGAAGTCGCGAATCGACTGGAGCCGCGAATCGAAGATGTAATCGCGGACCTGAAAGTTCTCCGCGAGCGAATCCTGCCAGCCGTCGGCGGTGGTGTTGAGCATGGTTTTCATCGCTTCACCACGGCTTTGATCAGAACCCGGATCGTAGATCTGCATCCCCTGGCTGTTGTCCACCAGGACAGTGAACCAGTTCGCGCCGGGCCGCGCACGTTGGGACGTCCACATGGGTTCCAGCAGGCAGATGAGAATGATGGCGGCTCCGAGTGCGCGCAGGAGAATGCCGACATAACGAAGCGGGCCTTCAAGAGGGCTGCGACGGTAACCCCACCACGCGAGGGCGACCGCGACGAGCAGCGAGAACACCACCGGCCAGCGCCATTCACCTGCTTCCAAAACCAGTCCGGCGAACATCATCTAGTTGTCACTTCCGAGTTTTTCATAGTAGCTGCGAACCAGTTCGGAATATCGGCCCGGGACTGGATCGCGGTCAATGGCGATCAGACTGTCGGGATCTTGACGACGCTGGAGTTCCTCCCGAACCTTTTCCCGAATGGCTTCCAATGGACGCAGAATCTTGGTCTGCACCATGTCCCATTGCGGCGGCTTGCTGTTGCGCTTGAAATCAATCCGGACGTCGCGCGCAAGATCACGCACGGTGGCCAGCTCCTGACGCAGCTCCTGATCATCGATCATTTCCTCGACGTTCCGCAACTGGTCCGTCCACTGCGAGTAACCCTCGCCGGTGAAAATGCCGGGCTGGTCTTCGGGACCGCCGCCGCCTGAACCACCACCGCCACCGCCACCGCGTTCTTGCTGGCTGTTGTTACGCGCGGCCTGAATGAGGGAACTGCCTTGTTGTTGGCCGCCTCCCTGTCCTTCACCCGATTGTCCGCCCTGACCCTGCTCGCCTTGGCCTTGCTGACCTTGGCCTTGCTGACCTTGGCCTTGCTGACCTTGGCCTTGCTGACCTTGGCCTTGCTGACCTTGGCCTTGCTGACCTTGGCCTTGCTCGCCTTGGCCTTGCTCGCCTTGGCCTTGCTCGCCTTGGCCTTGCTCGCCTTGGCCTTGCTCGCCTTGGCCTTGCTCGCCTTG
>JBDNGP010000135.1:0-2117 GCA_041689265.1 Verrucomicrobiota bacterium | reverse complement strand
GGGCGCATTGGTCGGTGGAAAATAAAAACCACTGGCGACGCGACGCCAACGCCCTGGCCGACCTGGCCTTGATCCGCAGCGTCAACCTGCGCCTGCTCACCGAGCTGGCCACGGATGAGTGGACGCCCGCCAAAAACGAGCGACTCGCCGCTCATCCAGACCAGGCCTTCAACCTTGTCCGCTCCAAATGATCCCTCAAAACAAAAAGCCCTGGGGCCCCCCTGCCGAAGTTTAGGGAGTTTCCAGCTTGCCGGTTTTTTTGAGGAACCGGGCGAAACCGTAGGCGACTGCCACGACTGCCGCTGCCACGAAGGGTGACCGGGTGGGTGTACTTTGAACATCATACTGCCCGGCGAACCAAAGGTTCTTTGCGCTCACCAAAATGATCGCGACCATCCAGAGGGCGGCGGATCCATACTCGGCTGAAATCAGGCGGCGCCAGTTGAACTGCATTCCTTCGAGCGACTTGCCCAGGCCGGAGAAGTTCGGTAGCACTCGATTCACCCGGTTACAGTAATCCGTGAATTCCTCACCAAATTTTCCGAGCAGAAACGCTTCTTCGGCTGCAATAATGGCGCGATAAGCAAAGAGAAAAAAGGGCAGGGCAATCGATAGAAACAGCAATGAGTTAGAAGCGACCCCCACGCCGACGAGGATCAGATAATTACCGACGTAAAGCGGGTTGCGGCAATGCGCAAAGAGCCCTCCCTGAACCAGGTTGTCCGCGTAGACGCGGCGGTCGCGACCGCCGCGGACGATGTAGTCCAGACCGACCGTCCAGGCCCGCAGGCCCTGTCCAATCGCCGCGATCAATATCCCGATGATCAATGCGAGCCGCGGATCGGGAAACGCGGCGGGTCCATTGATGAAAAGGATGATGTAGAACAAAGGGAACAGTCCATTGCGGTAATGGAAAAAGAAATTGCCGATGCGGATCATTATTTGACGGCGATGATGCCGGAGAAGTTGTACCACTTGAAAAAAACATCCACGTAGCGGAACCCGGCCTGTAGCAGCATCTCCCGGTTTTCCATCAGTTTGTAGGGGATGAGCACATTCTCGAGCGCCTCCCGTTTCTGGGAGATCTCCAGTTCGCTGTAGCCGTTGCGCTTCTTCATGTCGTAATAATACTTGATGAACAGCCGGTTGAACAACGAGTCCTCCCCGATGAGTTTTTCCACCAGGATCAACGCGCCATTCTCGTTCATGCCATCGCGGAGGTTGCGGATCAGTCGATCCCGATGAAGCGGGCGGACAAATTGAAGGGTCAGGATCAGCAGAACCATCGAGGCGTTCTCGATCTGCAGTTCCTGGTTCAGATCGGCGCACCGGAGTTCGTGGTCCCGCGTGAAGTTTCCTTCCTTCAATTTGGCGGCGCACTTGGCGAGCATTTCCTGCGAATTATCGATGCCGACAAACCGCACGCCTTCGGGGACGTGGCTGTCCAAGTGTAGCATGGTCGTGCCGGTGGCACAGCCCAGATCGTAGACATTGGAGCCGTTCACCGCGAAATCTCCGGCCATTTCGGCGATCATCCGCTGCATCTCGTGGTAGAACGGCACGGAGCGCCCAACCATGTCATCAAATACAGTGGCAACCTTTTCACCAAAGTGAAAGTCGGCCACGTCTTTGATCTTGTCGCTGAACACCTGGTCTGAACTCATGATTTTTGGTTGCATGTTCGTTACTTGATCCTGTGAGGAAAAGACTATTTTGAAAAAATGACCGGAACCCGAACGTAAGATGACAAAACGGTCATTTTAATTTTGCAAACCGATGCTTGCCAACTGCAGCCAATCCTTTGCCCGGCTTGTTGCGGTTCTCTATGCAAGGAGGCGAGCACTTGGCCGTTTATTCTAAAATCGGCGATGAGAACCACGGCCACGCGAAAGCTCCGTCGCCGTTGCGCTCTGCAAGAGTAATTCAAAATTTCCCGACCGGTCCAGTCCTCATCCTGTCCTGGTGAGAACGGTTGGGAATGTCCCCCTGGTAACTCGATAAGAATGTCCTCCTCTGTGGCGGGTTGCGGTAGCAACCCGGCCACGACATGGAGACATTGACGATGAACGGGAAGGAACGGAAACGACTGACGGTGATGGCCGGGGTCAGGAAGAAGG
>JBDNGP010000134.1:0-13531 GCA_041689265.1 Verrucomicrobiota bacterium | reverse complement strand
TCTCGGGATGTATTCGTCCAGGGTTTCTTTGCTCATCGTGGCGGGCATTCGCCACGGTGTCCGCTATTATGAGGCAATGGAACCCATCCGCTCTTTCCCGAGATCCCGCTTCGGTGTCCTCTTCAATGAGGCAACACGCCCCGGCGGACGCAGGGAATTGCATCTTGACGCGTACGGAGGCAGCCCCTATTTTCCCCCGACCAAAAGCGGACAAGATAGCTGGGTCGCCAGCACGCGAGAGTCGGTAAGCACCATCTACCGGCTTTTTTGTTCTCTGGATGACGTGGAGATTTTAGCTTATGAACGCCGATTTTTTAGCAGTATTGGATTTTTGGGAACGGGAAAAGGGCATCAGCCGTGATGTTCTGGTTTCTGCTGTCGAAGAAGCACTACTGTCAGCGGCGAAGAAGGCCATCGGACCGGCCCGGGATCTCCGTTGCACCATTGATCAGCATTCCGGCGAAATTCGCGCTTTTGCTCGGCTGCTTGTCGCTGAACGGGTCATCTCCAAACACGACCAGATTTCCCTGTTCGACGCACGCCGAATCAAAGATGACGCCAAGGTCGGCGACGAAATCGAAAAAGAAGTTACCCCGGCAGGTTTCGGTCGAATTGCGTCACAGTACGCGAAACAATCGCTGCTGCAGCACATCCGAAAAGCGGAGAAAACACTGATCTTCGAGGAATTCAAAGACCGTGTCGGCGACATTATTTCCGGAACGGTCCGCCGTTTTGATCGCTCAGATGTGATTGTCGATCTGGGCCGGTTTGAAGCCATTTTACCCAACCGCGAGCGGGTCCCGACCGAGGAATACCAAGTTGGCGAACGCATCCGTTGCTTCGTAAAAGCCGTGGAAAACGGCCCGCACGGCCCCGACATCATCCTTTCGCGGGCCGATCCAAAGTTTGTCATTGAACTGTTCCGACTGGAAGTTTCCGAGATCAACGACGGGACGATCGAGGTTCGAGGCATCGCCCGCGAGCCGGGTTTTCGTACAAAACTGGCCGTCTACACCCGGGATCAGAAAGTCGATCCCGTGGGCGCGTGCGTCGGTCTGCGCGGTCAACGGGTGAAGAACATCGTCCGCGAGCTGAACAACGAAAAGGTCGACATCATCAAGTGGGATCCGGATGTTCAGCAGTTCGTCGCAAACGCGCTCTCGCCCGCGCAATTGAAGAATTTCGTGATCAACGAGGCTTCCCACCGGGTGAAGATCATTGTCAGCGAAGACCAGCTGTCGCTTGCGATCGGCAAGCGCGGACAGAACGCGCGCCTCACCTCGAAGCTGACCGGATGGCAGATCGACATTGAAGCCGAGCAGGTGACCCGGCTGGGTTTTGACGAAAAAGTCGCCCAAGCCATCGACACGTTGGCGTTGATTGAGGGAATCTCAAAGGAACACGCAGATATTCTGGTGCATCATGGTTTGACGACGCTGGAAGACCTACTTCAGGCCGAGGCGGAGGACCTTTCTGACATCGCACAGATTGGCGATCAGGCCATCGGAATTTTGGAAGCCGCCAAAGCCGAGGCAGCCCGAAGGGCATCGGACGGTGAACCACTTAACGCTTAGTGATAGATGAAGCCGGTGAAGAACAATTTCGCTGTTTAGGCCTATGAACACAGCGGAGACATACCGGCACTCGAAACAAATTTATGCCAGTCCGTATATACGACATTGCCAAGCAGCTTGGCGTTACCAGCAAGGAAGTACTGAGTAAAGCCAACGAACTTGGCATTGCGAACGCCCGCGTGCCCTCCAGCTCCCTCGATAAGATCACAGCAGAGTTCTTGGTCGGACATTTTTCCGGAGTCAGCAAACCAGAAATTGCACCCGAGCCCGCCACGCATCCCGAACCCTCCATCCGAATCGTCACCGCCCCTCCCGAAGAAGAACCACCTGACACGGAGCCTGAAGCAGCCGACGACGTCATTGTCACGGATTCTGGTGAAGTGGTTAAAGAAGAAACCATCGATGAGCCGGAACCCGAATCCCAGGCGATCGAAACCGCCAAAGTGTCCGATGAGACAGCCCCGGACGAACCGGTGTCCGAGGACACCGGTTCCGTGGAACCGAACGATTCCGAGCAAAAAGCTGAGCCCAACCCGGTGAAACAAGAATCGAAGCCTCAATTGGGGGAGAAGGTCGGGTTCATTCAGCTCGCTCCCCGGGTGCCCCGCCCCGAACGACGAGGAGGCAAGCCAGTGCGCGATGATCAGAAGGCGAAGCCAGTCGTCCGCGATCCGCGTGGCGTGCCCGCGAGACCCAGCACTTTCGGCGACAGAAATGACAGAAACCGCCCCGCCGCCAAGCCCGGACCGGACCGGATCGTTCTTCCGAGAGACGCGAAGGTCATTTCGCTAAAGCCACCCGTCATCGTGCGTGATCTGGCGGAAAACCTGGGCATCAAGCCGTTCAAGTTGATCGCGGACTTGATGGAGCTGGGTGTATTTTCCAACGTGAACCAAGCGGTGGAAGACCAAGCCGCCCGACAGATTTGCGCCAAATATGGGTTCAAATTTGAAATAGAAAAACGCTCGAAAGACGCCCACGTCCTACAGCCGCAGAAGAAGGAGGTTAGCCTCGACACCGACGACAAGCCGGAGGACCTTAAGCCCCGCGCCCCGATCATCACGATCATGGGCCACGTCGACCACGGCAAGACCACCCTTCTGGACGTGATCCGGAAATCTAATGTCGTGTCGGGCGAGGCCGGCGGCATCACCCAGCACATTGGTGCCTACACCATTTCATTTCCCCACCCCGAGCGGAAAAAGGAACTGCAACAGCTCACTTTTCTCGACACGCCGGGGCATGCGGCCTTCAGCGCGATGCGCGCCCGCGGTGCCAATGTCACGGATATTGTCATTCTGGTAGTTGCCGCCAACGACGGTCTGATGCCGCAATCAATTGAGGCGTTGAACCACGCCAAACAGGCGAACGTCCCGATCATCGTCGCGGTCAACAAAATGGATCACCCGAACGCGAATGCGATGAGGGTGAGGCAGCAGCTGCAGGAGAAGGGGCTCGTGCCCGATGACTGGGGCGGCGACACCATTTTCGTCGAAGTCTCCGCGCTTCAGAAGACCAATATCGACAAGTTAATCGAGATGATCCTGCTACAGGCGGATCTTCTGGAACTCAAGGCCAATCCCAATCGACGTGCTGTCGGCAATGTCATCGAATCCGGCGTTGAAGCCGGCGGACCGATAGCGACCGTTCTCGTTCGCAAAGGCACGTTGCGCGTCGGTGACCTCGTGATCTGCAATCATTTCATCGGCAAGGTCCGCGCGTTGATCAACGAGGAGAACAAACGGCTCAAGGAAGCGGGCCCCTCGGTCGCCGTCAAGGTGCTGGGTTTGAACGGCGTCCCGGAAGCGGGCTCGGAATTTCACGCGGTCAAAGACGAGAAAGCCACCCGTGAACTGGCGGAACAACGAGGAATGGACGCCAAGAAGGCGGGTCTTGAGAAACGTATTAAAGTCACGGCCGAAAACCTGTTCGACACCCTGAACGAGAACGCGTCCAAGGTGATGAAAGTCGTGGTCAAGTCGGACACACAAGGTTCCTCCGAGGCTATCGTTGACGCGTTGAAGAAAATTGAATCAAACAAGGTCTCGGTCGACGTCATTCACAGCGCGGTCGGTACCGTCTCGGAGAGCGACATCAATCTGGCGTCGGCGTCCAAGGCGATCGTGCTCGGCTTCCATACCCGCGTTGACAACAGCGCCGCAGCTGCCGCCAAACGCGAGGGCGTGCAGATCAGACTGTATTCCATCATTTACGAACTGATCGACGAGGCCAAACTGGCCATGGCCGGTCTGCTCGACCCCATTCTCAAGGAGGTCCCCACCGGGCAGGCCGAAGTGCGCCGTGTGTTCGACGTCTCCAAGGGCGGCAACGTTGCCGGCTGTATGGTCACCAGCGGTCGCATCCTCCGCGGCCAGGTACGTGTTTCCCGAAACGGTGCCGTCGTCTTCGAGGGAGGCACCCAGTCGTTGCGCCGGTTCCAGGACGAGGTCAACGAGGTGCGCACCGGTATGGAGTGCGGTATTCGGATCGAGGGATTTGATCAGTTTGAACCGGGCGACATGATCGAGTGTTTCATGTTCGAGAAGGAAGCCCAGACGCTCTGACACTCTGATCGAAAGTGGTTTGGCACTGCGCGTCAGTGTCGATTCCGATAACATGCCTAACCTCCGACATTTTAGGGTCCGTGAACTTCTCAAGCGCGAGATCGGTGAAATTCTCCGCCGTGAACTGCCGATCGAAACGGCCGGCATGGTCACCGTCAGTGAAGTTATCGTCGCGCCCGACCTTAAGCTGGCCACCGTGCATCTCAGCGTGCTGGGTACCGAGGAGCAGAAGAAAAGCACCCGCTCGACACTCATGAAAATGCGATCGCACGTGCGCGGCCAACTTGGTCACTCCGTTACGCTCAAGTACATTCCCAGTCTCCGTTTCATGATCAACGTGTCCGCGTCCGAAGGGGATCGCGTGCTGGAGATTCTGGACGAGATCGAGAAGACCCTCCCGGAAGAATGAAGCAAACCCCGAAAATCATTCGCAGGATCATCGAGACCATCAAGCCGATGAATCGGATCTGCGTCGTCGGCCATGTGCGACCAGACGGCGACTGCATCGGCTCCCAACTCGGACTCGCTCTCGCCCTGATCAACGCCGGCAAGGACGTCGTCTGTTGGAACGAGGACCCCGTTCCGCCGAAACTCAAGTTCATGGATCCGCATCAGATCTTTGAACGCCCCCGCCCCGGCCGCGTGTTTGACTGCGTCATCGCGACCGACGCGGCGAACTACGAACGGATCGGCAGCGTCGCCGAGTTCATCGAGAACCGTCAGGTTCTGATCAACATCGATCATCACGCCAGCAACACCCGCTACGGCAACATCAACTGGGTCGCCCCGAGGGAACCGGCGACCGGCACGCTCATCTACCGCCTGATGAAGGAGGCCGGCTGGCCAATCACGCAGAATATCGCCGACTGTCTGTTCACCGCCATTTCAACCGACACCGGTTCGTTTCAATACCCGACCACGCGCCCGACCACGTACCACATCGCTGCAGATCTCGTGAAACGCGGAGCGGATCTCGCAACCGTTTCCAACGAGGTATACAATTCCTATCCCATCCCGCGCGTGAAGCTGCTGGGTCACGTCTTCAACAGCTTCCGCCTGCAGCACCAGAACAAGATCGGATACTTCTGGTTGAAGAAAGAGGATTACGAACGCACGGGTGCAACCGCCGAGGATACCGAAGGACTCATCGATCACATTCGAGCGATCGAACCGGTCGTGATCGCCGTCGTGTTCGAGGAGATCGAACCCGAAGTCACCCGGATCAGTCTACGTTCAAAGGAGGACAAGATCGACGTCGGTGCCGTCGCCAAACTATTTGGCGGCGGTGGGCACAAAGCCGCTGCCGGCGCACGAATCGAAGGATCGCAGGACAAGGTTCAACGCCAGGTCCTCGCCGCCGTGAAGCAGGCCCTTGAAAAAGCGGAAACAGCGGCATGAATGAACCCGGACCGCTGGATGGAGCTCTGCTGATCGACAAACCGGCCGGCCCCACTTCCCATGACATTGTTGATGTCGTCCGTGGTTTCTTCGGCATCAAGAAGGTCGGGCACGCCGGAACCCTTGATCCGAACGCCACGGGGTTGTTGGTCATTCTCATCGGACGGGGAACCAAGCTTTCCGACCGGCTGATGGGCACAGACAAGGTCTACGAAGGCACGATCCGGTTCGGCATTTCCACCGACAGCTACGACGGCGCCGGTAAGGTGACCGAGACCAGGCCGATTCCCGGGCTCACTGTTGATTCGCTGAATGAGGCCGCCAAAATTTTCGTGGGTGATATCATGCAAAAACCACCGATGGTTTCGGCGGTGAAGAAAGGCGGTGTCCCGCTGTACAAGCTCGCCAGGAAAGGCATCGAAATCGAACGGGAGGACCGTCTCATTCACGTCTACCGTTTCAAGTTCACCGACTATTACGAACCTGACGCAATCTTCGAGGTGTCCTGCACGAAGGGAACCTACGTCCGTTCGCTCGCGCACGATTTGGGGCAGAACCTGGGCTGCGGCGCCCACCTTAGCCAGCTTCGACGCACAGTCTCCGGTTCGCTGAATGTGACCGACGCCATCGAACTCGAGGAACTGGCCACTGCGAATCCGGTCGACATCACCAACCGAATCATCCCCTTCGGTCGACTCGTCGCCGACCTCACGGTCGGATAGGGACATGAACATCATTCGGAACGCCTCGGAATTGGCAGACACTCCGCAACGCGTTTGTCTCGCGATAGGTGTCTTTGACGGCGTCCACCTAGGCCATCAACAGGTCATCCGGCAGACGACCGGCGATGCGAGTCACGAAGAGGCCCGTTCCTTGGTGGTGACTTTCGACCGCCACCCGAACGCTGTTGTCGCCCCTCACGCCGTTCCTCCCGCCGTCTATTCACTCGATCAAAAGCTGCAGGCGATTGAATCGCTCGGCGTCGACACGACGTTGATGGTCCCGTTTGATGAGTCATTCAGCCGACTCTCGGCCGAGGAATTTGTTGATCAGTTGATCTGCGGATTCGGAATGATTCGCAGTATCTGCGTCGGGCGCGGATTCACATTTGGTCACCGGCGTGGCGGAAATGTTGAACTGCTCCAGAAGATCGGACAGTCGCACAATATCAAAGTCCATGGTCTTGCGGCGGTCGCACTGGACGGACAGGTGGTCAGCAGTACTCGGATACGCGAGTGCATTCAGGCCGGAGATCTGGATTCAGCGAGCCAGATGCTGGGCCGCGACTACAAGCTGAGTGGAAAAGTGATTCGAGGCGACGGCATCGGCCACAAACTGGGCTTCCCCACCGCGAATATCGACGTCACCGGGCTGCTCACACCGCCGCAAGGCGTTTATGCTGTCCATGTCTTCAGAGACCGGACCGTTCTGAGGGGCGTCGTCAACATCGGCGTGCGACCGACCGTTTCAGCCGATAAACCCGCGCTGCGCGTGGAGGTTCACCTGCTCGACTTCGCCAAAGATGTATACGGAGAGACGCTAGACCTCCAGTTCCATACGTTTGTCAGACCTGAGATGAAGTTCTCCTCAATGGAACGCCTTCAGAAGCAGATTGCGCTGGATATTGAAACAGCGAAACGAAAGTTCTGAACTCAAAGTTTGACGACTTGTTTTTCCGGACTGGCGTTTCGTCGAAAGAAAACCGCGACGTGCCCGACACGCATCACGAGGTGACTTTCCGTTCGTTCGGCGAGCTCGGCGGACATTTCCTTCTTCTGATCCTTGAAAGCCGCAAACTTCACTTTGATCAGTTCCCGACGATCAAGTTCCTTCTCCATTTCACTTATCAGCTCGGCGCTCAACCCGTTTTTTCCAACCTTTACGACAGGCTCCAGCAATTGAGCCATGCTCTTCAACTTACGCATTTCCGGTCCGGGCAATTTGTCCATGTGGGTGATTTTGGCAGGCCCTGATTGAGCGCGCGAGCTCAAATCCTTGGCACGACGAGCAAGCCCTGATGAAGTCAGTTCTGGAAAGAGGTCACGAGCAGAAGTATTAAGTGAGTTTGAATCTCACGGCAGACGGGTAATAGATTCATGACCTCCTGCTGGTCAAGGATCGAGGAGTGATTCAGAGATCAGGCAACGGCCGCCCGACTTGATTGAGAAGCGGCCGCCTGGCTGAGACGCCCGAAGGAGTAAGGAAGGGAGAGAAAGGTCATCCCAGCGTCCCGCACGACGTTCATCTCCTTTTCGTCCGGACTCGACGCGCCGGTGATAATGATTCTCACGGTCGGGTTCTTCTCCCAGACACGTTTGGCGACGCCCAGGCCGCTCTTCCCTCCAGCCAGGTTCATCCCAACAACCAGAACTTCAACCGTGCATTCACTGCCCTGAATATACCAATCCTCCACTCCGACGCCGCTTTCAAAGACCCGGTAGCCGTTCTGCCGAAGTATGGTGGATGTCAAGCGACGGAGGGCGGGATCGCTCTCCACCACCAGCGCGACTGGTTTCCCGATTGAGATGTCTCTAAATGCCACCATTATTTTTTATAAAGTGACGTTGCCCCCCGAACTCCAGCGGGGGGCAACGTCGTTTTCGTAAAGGGCTCTAGGCCCCTTTCCCCACGAAGTTCAAAATCCTGTCCCAGCGATCCGTTCCACCCTGACATCCGAACACTGGCAACGCTTAGTTTTTACCTCACATTCCAAAACCTGCCTATCCCCCGTTTGGGGGAGATTTCGCATTTTATTTAATTTTTTTTAATGCATTCCACAAAACGCTTTCATGCAGATGGTTCCACATGATGTTTTGAGATAATTTCCTCCCGCCGACCGCTCCGACGCATCAGTTCCTGAATCAACTCAGGACTGATCAGCTCAATCGCGTCAGTTTGAGCCGATCCACCCGCAACCGGTCTATCTCCTGAACCCGCAGTTCATGGGTTCCCAATGAAACGACGTCGCCGACTTTTGCGAGCCCCCCAAGTTTCTCCGTCACCCATCCACTCGTGGTGCTGATTCCTTCGCTGAAAATTTCCTCGCCGGTGATCTCGGCCAGTTCATGCAACGGCAGCGCGCCGTCAATTTCCCAAATGCCGTTGCCTTTGTCGACTGACAGGGGCACTTCCTGATCAAACTCGTCCTGAATCTGCCCCACCAATTCTTCGAGAATATTTTCCAGGGTCACCATCCCGACGGTGCCACCGTATTCATCCACGACGATCGCCAGATGAAGTTTTCGCTCGAGAAAGAACTGAAGCAATTTTTCAAGGCGCGCGGTTTCCGGAACGTAAATAATCTTGTGCACCACCCGCGCAAGCTCGCCACCCTGCCGAGCCATCGCCTGAGCGGCGTAAAGATCCTTGATGTGAACGACGCCGAGCGTCCTGTCCAGATCACCATTTTCGCAAAGTGGGTATCGGGAGAAACGGGATTCCTGCGCAACTTCGATGCAGGATTCGATCGTTGATTGTGTGTCGAGAAACACAATTTCATGGCGCGGTCGCATGACCTCACGTGCGATTCGATCACTCAGATCAAACGCGTTCAAGACGATGTTCCGGCTGAATCCGTTGTCGCGATTTCCGTGCGGCGCGGAGAGCAGCAGCTTCAGCTCCTCTTCAGAATGTACCATCTCGGATTCGCTCACCGGCTCGACACCGAACCAGCCCAGCAATCGTGACGAGGCTCCGTTGAGCAGCCAGATGAACGGGAAAGAAATCTTGTAGAACCACCTCAACGGGCTCGACACCCAGAGCGTGGTGAGGACGGGCCTTTGAATCGCCAGCGACTTCGGAGCCAGCTCGCCGACGACGATATGAAGAAACGTGATCACCGAGAATCCGAAGCCGAACGAAATGGTATGTTTCAGCTTCTCCGACTCGATCCCGCTGATGTCGAGCACCGGTCGCAGCAAGTGCGCGAAGATCGGCTCGGCAACCCACCCCAGCCCGAGACTGGCGAGGGTGATTCCCAGCTGGGTGGCGCTCAAAGCCGCGTCCAGATTGGCGAGCAGTTTTCTGGCAACGTCCGCCCGGCGGTTGCCCTGCCGGATCAGTTCGTCCAGCTGCGTGTTCCGCACCTTCACCAACGCAAATTCTGCCGCCACAAAGAATCCATTAAGCAACACCAAAACCAGGACGATCAGCGTTCCCAACACAAACTCACCGATGTAGCTTGATTCCGGCATCACAACGTTACCTCCCCGAACATCACCCGCAACACATCGGTCAGGGTGACAATTCCGATCGGATGCTTCCCCTCATCCACCACCATGCCCATCCGGTGGCCACCCTGCTGAAACTGGCGGAGCACTTCCTCCAGCCGGGTCGCCGGATCGAACGTCAGCGCGGGGGTCATGAAATCCTCCACCTTCGACTCCTCATGTCGTTTCGGGCTGAAGATCACTGACTTCAAACTCAGGATGCCCACCACTTTCCGTTCTTCATCCGACTCGACCGGCAGGCGCGAAAAACCTCGTTCAGCGGCCAGCGCCCGGGCGAAGGACGCGGGCGTCGATTCATTGACCCGTGTTACTTTTTCCCAAGGGACGGCAATCCGTTGGACCGTCAATTTTTGCAGGTTCAAAACGCGGTCAATTAGCATGCGTTCGTCGCTCGTCAATGGATTTTTTCCCTCCTGAACCAGCGCGCGAAACTCCTCACGGTTTCCGAAAAACTGTCCGATGCGCGCTTCACCCGGTGTCAGCCATTCGGCAAACCAGGCGACCGGCGCGATGACCGGCGCGAGGCAGGCAGCCAGCCAGCGGAACGGCTGAACCATGGCCAGACACATGCGGTTTGGCAGACGTTGGAACAACACTTTGGGCAACAGATCCAACAGCACGTAGCTGGTGAACAGCACGGTGAACAACCCCACCCAGAACGTCGGCCTGCTCAACGACCAGTAGTCGTAAAGCCGCGTCACGACCAGCGACACGAGCAGAAAATTGGCGATCGTATTGCCGATCAGAATCGTCCAGAGAAACCGTTCCGGATGTTCCAGATAGCCATAAAGTCTGATGGCGCGCTTGTCGCCCGACCGCATCATGTGCCGGATTCTCACGCGGCTCAACGCGAACAGTCCGGCCTCCATTCCGGAGAACACAAAACTGATCGACATGGCGACAACCAGCCCCGCAATGGTGATCAACTCAATCATGCCGTCGTCCCCTTCTTCCGCTTGGCATCGATTCGCGAAACCGAAAGCACCAGGACACGCCGTTCATCGACCTCTTCCGCAGTCAGCCGCAGGCCGTCCACCGTCGCGCTCTGCCCCGCGTGCGGCACGATCTGGAGCGCCGACACCAGCAGCCCCCCCATCGTGTCGATTTCCGGATGCTCACGAAGCTGCGGATGTTCCTCCCGAAATTTCTCCACTTCCATTGATCCACTGACCTTCCACCGGCCCGCCGCGACGCGGTCCATCTTGAAGTCGGCCTCCTCGCCCTCGCTGCGGATGTCACCGATCAGCTCCTTTAGAATGTCCGTCATCGTCACCAATCCAGCGGTGCCGCCGTACTCGTCGAGAACGATTGCGAGACCGCGTTTCTGACGCTGGAAACTGCGCAGTAATTTCAGCAAGCACATCGTCTCCGGCACGAACGACGGGAATTCAATCGACTCGGAAAGATCCGCATCCGGCTGGAGCAGAAACCGACGCGCATTCAAAATCCCGACAATCGTATCCGGGTTCTCATCGTAGATCGGCAGGCGGCGATGGCCGTGTTTTCGCGCCGCCTCCATCATCTGTTCCGTGGTCAGCTCATCCGAAATCGAGATCATCTGCGAACGCGGCCGCATCACGTCGCGCACAGTTTGCTGATCCAGCCGGATGATCTGGAGAATGATGTCCTTTTCATTTTCCGCGATCGTCCCGTGCTGGAACGCGAGTTCGATCAATTCCTCGTATTCTGAATCCGTCATCTGCCGACGGACACGCGCCGGGTCGGAAAAAAAACGTTTGAGCACCACGTCCGTCACCGCGCCCGCGATCCGCCGCAACGGCAACGTCAGTCGATGAAACACCCCGATGATCCCGGAAATCCTGAGCGCCCAGGACGCGGGTGAACGCACCGCCAATGTTTTGGGAACAACCTCACAGCCGATCAGCACAAAAGGAAGCAATGCCATCAAACTCACACCGACCACCCACCGGCTTTGGAGCGCCAGCAACAACCCTGTGGTAATGAGCAAGCCGTTCGAGGTGGTGGTGCCGAACGCGAGACTGGAAACCAATGACGCCGGGTCGCTCAGCAACGCGCGAATTCGCTCGGCTGATCTGCTTTTGTCCGCCTCCATACGCCGCAACCGCCAGTCTCCCAGTGAAAGGAGGGCGGTTTCTGCCAGCGCAAAAGTGAAACTGGACGCTGCGAAGAATATCACGGCCACAACGGCCATGATCTGAAACAACGACATGCCCGGAGAATGACGAAGTTCCCCGCAATATTGAAGTACAAATCGCCGGTTAGTTCAGACTTGAGTGCATTTTTCCCCCAACCCTTTTGGCGGTTTCGTGGCCGCTCTTTGCGTCTTGAGCGAAGCGGGGGTGAAGCATTTCCTTGTTTCCAGACTGTCTCATCGTGGACAGAAAAGCAGGAAGCGGTTTGAATCAGTCAATGGATGGCTCAACACCATCCATTCCGTTCCTTTGGACTGCGGCCGTTGGCGGTTTCTGACGGAGTGTTACTCCTGATGATCTTGCTTCTTCGCTTCCGCCTCCTGCTGGTCTCGTCGTTCCGCGTCTTTCTTCAAGAGGTGAAAGAGCCAGAAGCCGATGACGAACACGATGATGATGCCGATCCCAAACCAGGCCAGAAGGTGAAGCAATCGTTCGATGACACTTTCCATCGAATGAAGTGGTCAGAACGTCCGCACGAAGGCCTTTTTGCGCAGGCCGTCGATCCACAGTTTGCGGCGGGCGGCGGATTCCTCGCTGGCCAGATCCTTCTCGATATCGCCCCGCGCCTCGGAGAGCGGTTTCACGTGCGCCTCTTTCTTGGCTTCAACTTGGGCGATGAAGATGACGCTGGGCGTGATGATCAGATTGCTGGTCTCGCCCACTTCCATTTCGAAGACAACGTCCGCAATGGCCTTCAGCATGACGTCGCGCTCCTGCCATCCCATCAGTCCTCCGTCCTTCGCCTGGATGCCGGTGGAATACTCGCGCGCCAACGCGGCGAAATCTCCACCGTTCAATAATTTTTCATGGATCACCTCCGCCTTGGCGATCGCCGACGCATCGGTGCTCCCCTTGGTGGGAATCATGATCAGTCTCAGATTGATCTGGTCCGACAGGCGGAACTTGTCCTGATGGTCCGCGTAATAGCGTTCGATCTTGTAAGGGGAAATCGAAATCTGCTGGCCGATTTTCTGGCTGGCCATGATGGCGATGATGGTCTGCTCCTTGAACTCCTGCTTGACCTCGTCGATCTGTTTCCCTTCCGACTGAAGGGTCTTGATGAAACTGATCCGGTCCGCGAATCGTTCCTTGATGTTCTGCTCGAACAGATCGTCGAAATAGGAATCAGGGATCGCATAGCCGGAGGTTTCGTAGGCGCTCAGGATCAGCTTGTTGTCGATCAGGGAGCGCAGTACGTCTTCCCTGATCTCCTGTCTCGAGCGGGTTGAGGAACGGTCCAGCGGGCCCACGCTTATTTCCAGTTCCGTCAATGTGATGATGTAGTTGTTCACGATCGCCATCACGCCGTTCACATTATTAGTGTACACGGTCGCGGCCGATGCGCGGGAGCCCGCGAGAATCAGACCGAGGCAAAGGGTGATCAGATGTATCGACCGGTGCATTGTCATGTGCTCGGGCATTTAAGGCGTGTCCACCAGTCTGGTCAAGTCGCGCGCGTGTTGCCTCATTGAAGAGGACACCGAAGCGGGATCTCGGGAAAGAGCGGATGGGTTCCATTGCCTCATAATAGCGGACACCGTGGCGAATGCCCGCCACGATGAGCAAAGAAACCCTGGACGAATACATCCCGA
>JBDNGP010000133.1:0-16799 GCA_041689265.1 Verrucomicrobiota bacterium | reverse complement strand
GGTTGAGCTTCGTTGTCAGATTTAGTTCGCCTGAAGAAATGAGCTTTCGCATATTCACCGCCGCATGAATTCAATGACCGGATACGGACGCGGCGAAGCTTCGTCAAGCGGGATGAAAATCGCCGTGGAACTTAGCTCGGTAAATCGGAAGCAGGGCGAAATATTCGTCTCCATGCCGCGCGAACTCGAAGTCCTTGAGTCCCGAATTCGCGATGTGATCAACGAGAAGATCTCCCGCGGTCGTATCAACGTGAAGGTGACACTTCAGTCCGGCAACGAACGCTCCGCAGGCAAAGTTCATTTGAACACCGAGGTTGCCCGGCAGTACTTGAAGGAAGTGAAACGCCTGTCGCGCGAGTTGAAGATGCCCGATCTGATTCCGATCGAAACGTTGCTGAGATCGCCCGGTGTGGTTGAGTTTCATACCGCTTTGGAAGAACCGGAAAAACTTTGGATCGGTGTCCGCAAAGCGCTGAGTCAGGGACTCGAGGCGCTGCTGAAGATGCGAACGAAAGAAGGGGCACACCTCGCCAAAGATTTGAGCAAACGGATCACGTTGATTCAGAAATCCGTCGCGCTGATTCGAAAGGAAGCCCCGAAAGTGTCTGTTCGGTATCGTGAGGCGCTGCGCGAACGGATCCAGTCGGCCGGCTTGCAGATTCCAGGAGTCGATGAGGAACGCCTGATCAAAGAGGTCGTTTACTTTGCGGACCGGAGCGATATCACCGAGGAGCTCACACGCCTGGAAAGTCACTTCAAACAATTCGATGACTGCTCCAAACCGGCCGAGCCCGTCGGCCGAAAGCTTGATTTTCTCGTTCAAGAAATGAACCGCGAAATTAACACGATCGGCTCGAAAGCGAACGATTCAACGATTGCTAAACAAGTGATTAACGTTAAAGCTGAGCTGGAGCGTTTCCGCGAGCAGGCTTTGAATGTCGAATAGGAAATGGTGGAACCTCTGAACAGTCCGATGTTGATCGTCGTGTCCGCGCCGTCGGGTGGCGGCAAGACAACTTTGTGCGATCAACTCCTCGCCAAACATCCGAACATCACCCGTGCAATCACCTGCACCACCCGGGCTCCGCGTGAAGGCGAACTTGATGGTGTGGATTACTTCTTTCTGGATCGCGCGACGTTCCGATCGAAAGTCGCTGATGGAGAATTCCTCGAACACGCCACGGTTTACGAAAATTTTTACGGCAACCTGAAATCTGAAGTGCTCAACAAACTTCGATCAGGAAAACACGTTCTTCTGAACATCGATGTGCAGGGTGCGGCTTCCATTCGCGAAGCGGCAAAATCGGTGGCTGAACTCAATGATAATTTGATTACGGTTTTCCTGACGCCGGCGACGTTCGGTGAACTGGAAAATCGCTTGAGCAAGCGCGGTTCGGAATCCGACGAGACATTGGCTCGTCGGTTAAATGAAGCGAAGGTGGAACTCGCGTGCTGGGATCGGTTCGATTACCTGATCACCAGCACGACGAAAGAAGAGGATCTGCGTCGGATGGAATCGATTTTGGAAGCCGAAAACATGCGGCAGAGGAGGGCGGCTGGGCCGAAGTTTTGAGAGGCGCAGGGTATTCTTACCGGTTTTCAACCGGCTCGGTGGAGGAACCTTTTTGCGCGAATTCACACGAATTGGGGTGCCTCACTTCGTGGTCTACGGGCGTGTCCGTTTTTACTGATTACTGACTCACTGTTCTCTGACGCTGCGTTTCCAATGAAAAGAGCCTCTCCGAAGAGAGGCTCTTGAAAAACTGAAGGGGTTTCTCCAAACCGATCAACTCAGACGCATCGGCATGACGACGTAGAGGAACGGTCCGTTGATCTTCATCACGCCCGGGCTCAATTCATCAATCAGCTCGAAGTAGATCTCGTCGTCCGTCAAAGCATTTAGAGGCTCGATCATGTAACCGGGATTGAACGCAACGGTGATGTCCGGCCCTTTGTAGTTGATCGCGATGCTTTCACGCGCTTCACCCACATCGGGCGAATTCGCGGTGATCGACAGGTTGTTCGTCGTGAAGCTCATCTTCACGGAATTGGCCTTGTCGCTGGTCATAATCTCCGCGCGTTTTAGGGCGTGAAGCAGTTCTTCGCGGCCCAACGCCACGCGTTCCTTCACTTCGGATGGAATGACCTGCCGGTAATTCGGGTAATTCCCCTCGATCAGCTTGGTGGTGATGCAGACTTTCGGACCCTTTTCGGGAAGCAGATTCATCGAGGCCTGATTGTCTCCCAAACGCAGCTCCACATTCCCGGCGTCCGTCAACAATCTGTTTAGCTCGTTAATGGCCTTGGAAGGTATGATGTAGTCACCCAAAGCGGCTTCGGGTATGTCGACCTCCTCATCGACCAAAGCGAGCCTACGGCCGTCTGTGGCGACCATGGTGAGCTTGTTGTCTTTCATGCTCACGAAAATGCCGTTCAACACGTAGCGCGATTCATCCGAAGATGTCGCAAACGACGTCTTCTTCATCATGCTGCGGATCTTTTCCTGCGGCAGCGACACCATGCGATCGTCTTTGATCTTCGGGATGGGCGGAAATTCTTCGGCGGCGAGCCCACGAATTTTGTAGAACGAGGCACCGGCGCTCAGACTGGTGACGTGTTTTTCGTCGGTGGACAATTCGAGATCCTGACTTCCCAGTTCCCGGGCGATTCCAAAGAACTTCTTCACGGGGATCGTCGTGGATCCGGGCTTCTTGACCTGTGCTTCAACCGAACAGGAAACGGAAACATCGAGATCGGTGGCAGTCAGCTCCAAGCGGTTCCCTTCGGCTTTGAGCAAAACATTGGAGAGGATCGGCAGAGTCGTCCGACTTCCCACAATGTTTTGGACAGCCTGCAATCCGCTAATCAGCTGATCTTTGGCAATGGTCAGGTTCATTTAATAAGGTAATAGAAAAAGAGTTATAATCTATCCGTAATAAGGGGTGTGAATAATGGAAACAGATTCCACTGTCAAGGTCAGCACAAGGACTTACGTAATTTTGGCGCTGTGAATAAACCTGCTGGATGAGGCCCGGTAATTCTCCAGCAACGTTGATGGTTGATAGTTAAGCAGTTATTCACATGTCACTGGTTGTCTATTGGAGTTGTTGTGCCCGATCAACGATTACCGGCAAACAGCTGATCAGGCGTTCCACTTCATCCATTGTCGAACCGCGACCGAGCGAAAGTCGAACCAGCGAATTAGCTTCGCCATCGTTAACGCCCATCGCCTTCAACACGTGTGACGGATTCAACGAACCGGCCGAGCAGGCCGACCCGCTAGAGGCACAAAAACCTTCCAAATCGAGATTAGCCATCAACGTCATGCCATCAGTATTCACCACCGTAAAACTGATTGTGTTGGAAAGCCGACTGGATGGCGAGCTTCGTATCGTCACTTTTGGAAGGAGGACAAGCGAGTCGCTCAGACGCTCAGTCAGAGCGCGCAGTTGAGTTGATGGAAAAACCGGTGTTCGAACGAAATCTTCGGTAGCTTTTGTAAAACCCATAATCGCCGCGAGATTCTCCGTTCCCGCGCGACGTTCGTTTTCGTGACCGCCTCCAAATAGAATCGGATCCGGCTGCAACGGCGACTTGATATAGAGCGCCCCAGCGCCTTTCGGCCCATGAAACTTGTGGGAACAGCACGTCACTAGGTCGGCGTTGAACTGGTGAATTGATTCAAACGGTTCCTTGCCGAACCACTGCACGGCATCCGTATGGAAGACGATTCCGCGAGACTGGCAAATAGCGCCGAGCCCGGCAACCGGTTGAATCGTGCCCACCTCATTGTTGGCCGCCATGATGGAAACGAAGATCGTGTCCTCCCGAAAAGCCGATTCCAGATCGCCCGGTGAAACCAGACCCTCACCATTGACCGGAAGATACGTGACCTCGAAACCCTCCTTCTTCTCCAAATACTCAAAACAATTGAGCACCGCGTGATGTTCGATCTGCGACGTGATGAGATGCCGTCCCATGTGCTTCAGCAAACGAGCCGTGCCGAACACCGCCATGTTGTTGGATTCCGTACCGCCGCTCGTGAAGACCACTTCACTAGGTTTCGCTTTCCAAATAGTAGCCACACGATCCCGCGCGTCATCCAAAAGTGCGCGAGTCTTCACGCCGACTTGATGCACACTCGACGGATTTCCGTAAAACTCGTCGAGAAACGGCAGCATCTCGTCACGCACACCAGAATCGAGCGGTGTCGTGGCGTTGTAATCAAAATAGACTGGCGGCATCAAAAGCTGAGAGGGGCTAAACGGATTCTATTAATTCGACCCGCGGTCCTGCCGGATCGGCGAACACCGCTCTCATACCCCACGGTGACCACTTTGGCGCTGAAAAAACGTCGCCGCCAGCGGCTCGAACAAGGTCCATCAGCTCCGCGATATTGGTGGTAGCAAATCGAAACCGTATTCACCGTTGATGGGGTCTGTTCAGTCGGTGGTGAGATTTCAAGAAGGGGAGCGCCAATCTTTACGGCGAGCGGGACTGAACCGGTCCCATGCTGGTGTCGCCCGTAACCGAGGTGGTTGAATTCCAAGAACCCTCATGTTGGGTTCGACCGCATGACATTGTCCTTTTCCGCTTCTGAACTGGCCCTCACATTTTTCGAATAGGGAAAAAGTTCCGCAATCGTGTCCGGTTTGGAGAACGGCGGCAGTTACTGGTTGAGTATGAACACCGACGAACAAGAATTGCTCCGGCGCTACACGCGGCTGAACGACGAAGCAGCATTCGCTGAATTGGTGTCGCGTTACATCGATATTGTCCATTCCGCCGCCCAGCGGCAAACCGGTGATCCGGAGAACGCCCGCGATATCACGCAGGACGTGTTCTCGTCACTGGCGCGGAAGGCGGGGCGCTTGAATAGTGAGGTCATCCTCTCCGGCTGGTTGCACCAGGCCACGCGGTTCGCTGCGCGGCAATTGCACCGGAACAATCATCGACGAAAAAACCGTGAACAGGAGGCCGTCATGTTGAAAACAAATGAGGAACCGGACCGCTGGGCTGAAGTCGCACCGCTGCTGGACGAAGCAGTGGGCAATCTCGACGAAGCGGACCGCTCCGCCGTGTTGCTTCGTTTCTTTGAGCGGCGACCGCTCGCGGAAGTGGGTGGCGCACTGGGGATTTCTGAGGAAGCGGCGCGCAAACGTGTCAGCCGGGCCGTCGAAAAATTGCGCAGCCAGCTCGAACAAAAAGGCATCGCAACCACTTCGACCGGCATCGCTGCGGTGCTTCTTGCGCACGCGGCCGAGGCGGTGCCGACGGCGTTGACGGCCTCGGTCGCTTCCGCTGCGACGGCAACGGCTGCGGCAACCGGGTGGCTTACCTGGGTCACTTTGCCAAAATTGGCTGCGGGTGTGGCAGTGCTCGCTGTGGGAGCCTATCTGGCCATTCGCCCGAATGAAGCTCCGATCAGACCGCCCGGAAATGCAACTGAACCGCTTCCGGACAACGTGGTTGTTGTCGATTACGTGGCACCGCCCGCTGCGGCGGATTCGGAAGCCACACCGGACGACCGGCCGGATGTCGCCGATTCGACGCTTGCCCAGGCAGACGTCAGGGCGGCGGGCGGAGAAGTGAAGGCCGGTCTGATCCTGGAGTTGCGCTCGGAAGCGACCGGCGAACCGGTTGCCGGAGCCAACATCGAGTATTGGGCCTGGGGAAAAAACAATTATTTCAAACGGCAGACGCTTCATTCGGACGCCAAAGGAGTCTGCGCCGTCGTCCTGCCCGAGAAGGCGACCCATCTTTATCTGATCACTCAGAAGGAGGGTCTCGCGGACACCAAACTGGAGTGGGCGCCCGAAAGAGGCGACATCGTGCCGGCCAGTTATCAACTGATGTTGGAGAACGCCGTGCCCATCGGCGGAACGGTCGTGGACGCCGATGACAATCCCGTAGCTGGCGCAAAAGGAGGATTCAATAATGACGACCGCCCGACGCCATTGGAAAGCCACGAAAGCCACCAGTTCGGCTGGTTGGAAGTGGTTACCGATGAGCACGGACGCTGGACGATGAACCGGCTCGCGGATGACATCGTCGGAAGCATTTACGGCTATGCCAAACACGCCGATCACTTGGATTCGCCGCTGTTGTTTTCTTCGAGAGATCGTGCCGCCGAACAGGCGATGCGAATCGGATGGTACGCCTTCAAGCTGGGGACAGGAGTTGTGGCGGAGGGGCGGGTGGTTGATTCGTTTGGGCGAGGTTTGCCTTACGCAAATGTTCTCGTCGGCTACGTGAAGGACAGCAGCCAGCGGACTGGTATCGCATCCGCCGATGGGACGTTCGCCATTAAGGGATGCCCGTCGGGTGATACCGCCGTGACCGCATCACTTCCGGGTTTTGCGGCCACGACGGTTACCGCCAACTTGGGCGACAACTCAAAGCCGGTTTTCCTGACGTTGGCTCCGGCCAAAACGCTTCGATTGCGCGTGGTGAACGTCAAAGGCGACCCCGTGAGTGGAGCCACTGTCTGGCTGGATACGAACCCAAGACCCATAAATGATCCGGACGCCCTGATGCCGCAGGTGGACTTCAGCCCGGAGACTGACCCGGATGGGCGTGCCACGTGGAATGAAGCACCGGACCTCGAACTTCGCTTCGATATCTTCAAGCCAGGGTTCATGAGGTTGAGCGCGATAAAGCTGCGCTCAATCGACCAGGAATATCTCATCACCATGCACGCCGGGTTGACCGTTTCCGGCACCGTTGCCGATGCGGTCACGGGCAAGCCGATTCCAAAATTTCGGATATTGAGTGGCTGGCCGGAATCCCCGCTTCCCGGAAGCGAACCGGGGTTCAGGTGGAGCTCGTTTGATCGGGATGCGCTGAACTTTTCAAACGGCACATTTCGCCACGTCTATGATGAGCCGATGGTAACAGGCATGCCCAATCCCGGCTACGGACTCAAGTTCATGGCGGAGGGCTATGCGCCTTATGTTTCCCGCGCCATCAAGCCCGAAGAACAAGAAGTCACGCTGGAGGTTGAGCTGCAGCCCACGGCGGGGTCGGTCGTCACAGTTGTCTCAGCCGATGGGCGGCCGGTTTCGGGCGCAGACTATGCAAAGACGACATCGCTCTCGCTGTTTCGGTTGGCCAACCGACGGATCGTTGCAGAGTTCGGAAGCACCGTGGAACGCACCGACGCATCAGGCCAGATCCGGCTCGCTGCCGACCCCGAATTGACCGGACTCATGATCGCCAACGACGAGGGTTTCATCTCATTGCAACGCGAGCAGCTTGCGGGAGAATTCAGCGTCCGTCTTCAGCCGTGGGGAAACGTTTCTGGAACTCTCGTTGATGAAAATGGTTCGCCTCTGCCCGGCGTTGAGCTTGATGTGCAACCGACCTCCACCCCGGGTATTCACCTTACCGCTCAAACCACAATCACGACGGGCGCGGAAGGCCGTTTCACGTTTGCATCGGTTCCACCTGGCGAGATCGCGGTTGTCGAAAAGGTTCCGTTCGACACAGGTTCGGCGCGACCCGGCTGGACGACCCGGACATTGGGAACCGCGATGGTGCAGCCCGGCCAGACCGCCACCGTCACGGTCGTCAAGGCGGGAATTCACGCGGCGGCGGATGAACATCGGGAATAGGTGCGTGGTCAGGAGCACAAAACATCGCCGCCCAATTCGACTGCATCGTTGGCTTAGTCCTAATCGCCTCTCCAATCCCGCCGGTCTTCGCAATTGTTTCCCGGTCCGTGGGAGCAGGATTACGATGAGAGGGATGTTTCTTAGAGCAGTTCTCAAAAAGAAGGCCGAAAACCCCAAACACAATGTCCTGGCCACTTTTCACGCTCGTAGGCACTGACCTGTTTGAACCTGTCGACGCGCTCGCAGGTTCGTTCGGAGAACTCACCCCACCCGCTTACGTCACCGCAAAAGGTGGGGCGAGCTCTCCGAGCGAGACTTGAGGTCTTGCGGGCCGATACGCATCACACCGTATTCCTAGTCTTGGGACCGTCTCCGCAGTTTAGCCGCACCCGTTTTCCACATTCTTTTTGCACTACGCTACGAATTGTCCCCGTCCAAAAGATTGCCGATGCCACCGAGGATGGAACCTTCGCCCTTGCGTTTGCCGCCCGTTTCGGCGACGGCGGCTTCCTGCGGGTCGAGTTCCACTTCGACGAACTGCATGTCATCGCCGAAGATCCGGTAGTCCACTTCATGTGCTGTAGGCATGGAAGCGTTGGATCAAACGGCGGGCGAAACGGGGAATTGGAAAATCGATTCGATTTTCTAACAGAGCAGGGACCGTCGCTCCGCGCGGTCCGTCGATGGGCTTTGCGAACACCGTTTTCTCATCCTTGCCTGCCGTAAAGCCGGGCTTCCCAGTTCGGCGGAAACAACGTGATACATCACCAGGCGGATGGAAATTTGCAGCGGGTCTCGCAATCCGGGGTTTTATTCGGGCGGCAGGGAGGCCGCCCTCATGTCAGCCAAGGATGGCCGACGCTACACGTTTCAGACAGGCTCTCAGCCTCAGAGGTGGAACTTGTCAGCCAGACGTTGGATTTCGGTATCGATGTCCGCTCCTTCGTAAAACCACAGGTAACCTTTCAGTCTTCCCGTCGCGCCGGGTTTCAGATCGGGAAACTTCGGGTCCGAATGAAGGCAGGGCACCGGCGGGTTGGCCCACGGTCGGTCGCAGTGTTCCCACGCGGTGATGATCCATTGGTTACCAGCTTCGGAATGCGCAAGCGCGAACGGTTTTTGCAAACGCTTGTTCCAGTTGCTCTGCGCGTTGAACCCGGTGGCGCCCTTGAGCATTACGCAGTTCTGAATGCGAAGATCAGTGAGCGGGTCCTTCGTGCTGTTCTTCAACCACAGCTCCATTTCCACATGACGCTCGTGTGGGATCACCTTCGCGCCGAACACGATGCCGTTGGGTAACGCGCGTTCATGGGTAAGGGATCCATCTTTGTGCGATGTCCATTCAAGTTGCGGTAACTTTATGCCTTCTTTGTCCCAGATCGTGTCGATGTGTGTGTGTGCAAGATAGGTGAGGCCAAGGTTGGACCAGATGGCTTCGGGAACATCAACAACCACGTAACTGGCAGGATCCCATGGCGTGAAGACGGTGACCTTGGTTTCGCGTTGTGGATCGATTGCACCATCGAGAAAACCTATGCGAGGGTGGCGACCGCCGGGATAGGGAGCGATGCGAACGGGACCATGCAATGCAGGGCGAATGGGCGAAAAGGTCTGAACAAGTTCGTCAACTCGCCGGCTGTTCACGCCCAACACCTCGACCATTTCCGCTCGCGTATAACCATGCTCAATCAAGTCTCCGATGGGGGTTTGAGGCCGCACCTGCCAGCGATCGTCGTTCGTCCGTGTCGGCAGTGATTCGTAGAAGCCAAGCGCTTCTTCATATTCATCCATCGCCGCCTGCGGCAACAATTCGCGGCTGCGCTCGATCTCGATATTCACCCGTTCAACCAGATAGTCGCGATCCTCCTTGGGCACCTTGATGGGTTGGTCATCAATCGCAATGTGCCACGGTGCGGTGTGGGCGTAGCGCACGCAATCACGTTCCCGATCTTCCCAACAACGAATCGCCAGCCAACCGGTCTCAGTGACATCGATCTCTGCGCTAAATGTCGTGCTGAAAGCTCCTGATTTAGTTTGTGTGTTTCTTCCCATGATCGTGCGAACCGGTTGTCCATCGTGGATGATCTCGGCAAAGGTGAGTGGTTTTTCGCTGATGATTTCGCCTTCGATCTTTCCTGCAAACTTCTGCTTGGCGTCAAATCGTTCGCCAAACGGTTTGCCGTTCAATTTTGCAAAAATCATCGGGCCCGTGGTCACGAATGAACGACCCGTCTCGAGTCCCTTTTTCCAATTCTCGTAACTGAACCCCTCCGGTTGTTGAACATACACACGACCAAATCCCAACGGCACCGGATGCACGCCGGTCGCTGTGCCACCGGTGGGCACCATGTCCACGCCGCAGTTCAACAGCGCGTAGTAGTTGGCCATCGTGAACTGAATCCACTCACGTTCAGTGCCGGATTGTTCGCGAAGGGGAGGACGCATCGATTGCGGCGTCGGGCTGCTCCAGTTGGTGAAGGCAAACTGCGTGCGCCAGATGTGGTTGTTTGCCAGTTCGTAGAGTGGCACGCCCATGTTTGGCGGAAGTGTCATCGACCACGGCCAGTCGTGCTTGTCGAGATCCAGCAACGCACCTTGTTGTTTTGCCGCCTTTGCCACGTTCTTCACAGTAGGCACCCCTAGCTCAAATGGCTCCTTGTGTCCCAGCGCGAGTACGGCGCCCAGCGTGTGTCGCTTTTGTCCAACGGAGAAAATTTCCCACTCGGTGTTGCGCGGCCAGATCACGTGCGTGTCGTCGACTTCGATCAATGCGTTGGGGATGGCTTCGTTTGAATTCTTGTCCCCGGACGTCGGTGGACGAAATGCGTGCGTCACCCAGTAGGTCAGAGGGAACGCAACGTTCAGATCCTCGGCCAGCATGACGTTTGGCAGCTCTTCAAGTGTCCGATGCACGTGGGTGTCACCGGAGTACCAGCCGTGGTCGGCCATGTTGATCCACCGCTGGAGCGGGATCGTCAGCGAGATGGGGTGGTCAGTAACCGTGATGGTGTTTGTGACAGCCGAGTATTCCTTGCCACGTTCAACCACCAACTCGTATTGCCCAGGCGTGAGACGCACTTCAAACGGATGCGCAGAAACCGTGGTATGAAATTCCTCGGACTTCGCGTTGATCCAGTTGCGTTTCTCGTAGCGCACTGCGGAACCCTCGGGTGAAGCGGTGTTGACGAAGTGCCCGCCACCTGTCGAGTCCTTGACATACATGCGCGCCGGGATGAGCTGTTTCGTGTTCGCATCAATGATACTGCCGCGCACGGTCTGGCGAGGCGAAGCGGCGTTCTCCTTGGCCTGCCAGAATGCAATCGCGTCGCGCCAGGGCTTGAGCACTTCCTCTTTTTGTACCGCGGACAATGCGTTGTTGTTGCCCAGAGTTGTCATTCGTTCTTCGCACCAATCGACGAAGAACCGGGCCGATTCACGTTGTTGCGGAGCGATCTTGTCGTCGCCCAACTCGACGTAGAATGGTGCCGTGCTCGCGAAGCGCAGGGTGTTCGTTTTGCTGGTGATGGCGCGCACCAGAAACCAACCGCTCTCCTGAAAGTGTATCCAACCCGGAAACGGATCGGGCAGCACCTCGCCGTTGTGCACGACTTCCACGCGATCGATCGGATCGTTACCGTCCAGTTGGCCACGCAGTTCGATGAACATGGAATTCTCGTTGCTCTGAAAGACGTGCCCGGGCAATTGACCGTTCGCGGTGACACGCAGCAACGGACCGTTCGAGACGAACACCCGACCCGCCTTCATTCCGGCGAACCATTTCTCCATCGATGGTTCTCCATCGAACTGAACGTAGGCGCGATTGTAACCAACCGGATTGGGCAGCACGCCACTCGCCGAACCTGCACTGGGAGGAATGCGAATGCCGCAGTTCAACAAGTGATGATAAATCTCCTGCGTCCACCAACCGTTGCCCTGCGGCGGAGGAAGACGTTTGACATCACGCGGTCTGCCCCACGCCTCGTTTGGCAACATGCCATGGCGATAAAGATGATTGTTTGCGATCCCGATGGAGTCGCCGATGCCGTGCGCGATCCACATCGGCACGTCCCACCAGAACGGTTTCTCGATGTCGATCCAGCCGCCCGCTTCCTTCACTTGTTTTGCGTAAACCAGCGACGACGGATAATGCTGCTCGCCCGCCGTGACATCGATCGACTCATTGAGATTGAAGAAAAGCAACGCGCCGCCAGCGCGTTCGTCCTCGCCGCCGATCAGATGGGCAAAACGATTGCCGTCAAACTGAATGTTAATGGGCGAGGGCAGGAGGTTGGTGAGCCATGGGTTGTTTCGATTCCACCACGTCAATACCTGACCGAAGTGCAGATCCTCTGCTTCCATCAACAACTCGACCTGCTCGATTGGACGATGAATGTGCGTCTCGCCCGACCACCAGCCTTCCGCGGCCATGTGGGCGATGCGGTTTAATCGAACGATGATATTCGTCGCCTGAACGTCATCACCCATTTCAATGGACTGAGACTCCGACGACCACTCCGGCCCGCGTTCCACCGTGACGGTGTAGCGGCCAGCTCTCACATCAAACGTCGCGGTGCCCGGTGAAGAGACATGATTCTGAAACGACGGAACGTTTTCCTTGGTCGCGAGGACGGCCGTTCCGTCCGGGCTGGTGAGATGAATTCGCGCGGGAATACTTTCGCCATACGAGTTCCTGGTGGTGATCGAAAGATCAGTTGCGACGAGGGGAAGTGGTTGGAAGGCCAGGCATGCGCCGACAAGGGAAATCGCTGCTGCAACAGAGTTCTTCATGGATGAGTTGAAACTGCCAGAGTCACCCCGTTGCGTCACGATGATATTGTGAGGCACAACCGGAACCGGAAAGGCGACACTCCTGTCGCCTCGTTGGTTGACTGGCTCTTCTGGGCGACGGGAATGTCGCCCTCCCATACCCCTGATCTACTCAAACTCCAGCACGCCGAACTTCTCCGGTGTGTGGAATGATCCGTTCATCGTCCACCACCACCATCCGCACCTCTTCGCGTTCCACAAAAAAGTTCTCGATGCCGCTTTGGCTGCCGGGCTCCAGACAGAACTGCGTGCCTTCCGCCCGCCCCTCATGATCGCCCGTCTTGACGGCGCGTCTCAGTCCTCGATCAAGCCGTTCCTTCAAAACATGCGGAAGTTGAATTCGGTATCGTCCGGGTGAATCATTTTGTCCTCTTCTCCAGTCGGCTCCACTCGGGAGGTGCCAGCTAGCACGTCGAAAACCGCTGGGATCTGGTCGCTTGAACGGTGGTGGACATCCCGGTTTCCGTCACGGTCGACATCGAATGCGGTGTTGTGCGAGGCCGTGAACGGTGGCTTACTCAGGAACATGAAAACGGCAGACAATTCCTCGCGGAGATTTCATCTTCCTTCAGTGCGTCTCTTCAGTGGCTGGAGCACCGGCCTGGTCCTGTTGACAACGCTCGTCCTGAACCCGGCGCGTGCCGCCGATCCCGCTCTCGAAAAGGATGAGGCACGGGTCGACCGGTCGCCGCGCGAAGAAGTCGTGGTCGAGCGACGCGTCGTTGTGCGGGATGGTGACGAACGACCGCGTGAACGTTCTCGTGAACCCGGGAGCGAACGCCAGTTGGCCGAGATGCAGGAACACGCCGACAACCTTCATCGTGAAGGCAAACACGAGGAAGCCGAGCGTGTGGAGCGGGAGATCGAAGAAATCGCTAATCAACGCTCCGACCGCCCGGCCCGTGATCGTCCGCGCGGACCACAACCGCGAGGTCCCCGCGAAGACGGAGCGATCGTCGAACTGCAGCAACGGCTCAATCACCTGCACATCGCGATGGAAAACCTGCGCGCTGCCGGTATGCCGGACCTGGCCATGGAAGTGGAGCATCGGGCCGAGGAAACGCGACGCGAACTCGAAGAGCGTGCGCGCCGCCGCCGCCCCGAAACCACAGGTCCGAGGGAAGAACTGGAACAGCTCCGGCGCGAGTTGGACGAAGTTCGCTGGCAACTTGAAGCCCTTCGCCGTGAAGCGCGACCGTCACGGCAGCGTTAAGCGGAAAAGTCAGCGGCGTGGGCAAGTTCGCCGATCAGCGGGCCACTATTCAAACTCCAGCACGCCGAACTTCTCCGGGGTATGGAATGATCCGTTCATTGTTGGGCTGAAGGCGAGGAACCCCTTGTTCGCTCGATCAATGCGATAGAGGTTCAGCCACCAACGTGCGCCGGGCACCGGTTTCTTGTCCGTCAGCTTGTCCACCCGCAACCGAATCTCGACCGTGAATACCTTGCGCTGCTCGTCCACCTTCACGGCCGATTCCATTCCGCCGTTCCAGGCAAAATCCTTGTCGGGCAAATCGCAGATCAGGTCCACCCACTCGTTCGACGGAGAGACTTCGTATTCACCGTAGCGCGTGACCTTGTTCAGATCGGGACCGATGAACATCTCGACGACGTCCTTCTCCCAAAGCCCGATGCGTTCGTCCTTCGTGTTCACCGGGTCGAAAACCGTCACCTCGGTGAACGGACATTCCCAGCCGAAGTAAAGATGAGTGTCCGTCCACAGCACGCGCACCGACGTCGCCAGGTCGGGCCGCGCGGCATAATCCGACGACGAATACTCGACCCGCGTCGGTATCGCCGACTGCCAGACCGTTTCGTTGAGAACTCCGTCGATCTTCGGTTCAGTGGAAACGCGTTTTGCTTTCGCAACCCGTTTGGGAATCGAGTTGCCCAGCAGCTTGAGCGCGTTGTCGAAATAGATTTTGCGCAACACCGATGCCGACAGTCCAATCGAGCTGATCGTCCAGCTGCCTTGGATGGGCGTCATATGCTCCCAGTCCTTGTCCCAGGTTTCGAGCCAGCGCCATTCCTTCTCGTAAAACACCCCGGCGTCCTCGTCGGTCGGGCGTTCAGCATCGCCGGCCGAGCCGAGAATCAAGCGGCTGTAAACCATGAAGTCCGTCGCGAACAGGATGCGGTCCTGGTGCTTCGCGAACAGGTCGTGAACCTTCTGCGGATCGGCACGTCCCACCTCGGGCATCCGCGCGGCGAGGTCGGCCATCATGTTCGGATTACGATCCAGCGCGGCATCCACCCAATCGATGTCCTCCGGGTTGTTGGCGAAGTGAACGCAAACGAAAGTGGTCTCCCGGTGCCGCGCGATGACGCGATCCAACGCGTTCACCAGTTCCTCACGCGGTGGAAAGATGTTGGGATCGCCGAACCACCAGTTCTTGTGATCCTTGAGTTCCTCCCAGCGTTCGTTGCGCTCGTTGAACGGCAGCCAAAACGCAACCGGATCTCCCACGTGAATGGACACCGGCAGACCGAGTTCACCGAGACGTTTCCAAAACGTATCCAGCTTCGGGTCGTCGATCTTGATGAGGTTGCCTGCGCCGTCGCGCAGGTAAAGGCCGAGCGATTTCTCCTGTTTGAAACCGGCGGCGCCCAACTCCTTGGCCCGCTCGGCCTGCTTCACCGCGTTTGACGACCAGCCAGGATCGTCCCAGCCTTTGAAATCGAGATTGAAGTAGAGAAGAAACCGGTCAGACGCGATCCGCTCGACAAGGGCCTTGTTGATCTCGAACTGACCCGGCCCGCCGTTGGCTCCCGTCGTGACTGTGCCGCCGCTCAGGTTGATCCCGATGCCGATCCCGGCGGCGTCCATGATCTTGAGTGCGCGCCGGTAGCGCTCCTCCTTTGCCTCGATGTGCATGTGCAGATCGATCGTGCGATGATCGGCCCGCCATTGCGCCGCCTGCGAACGAACGATGGCAACATCGTCAGCGGCACTGAGAGGCGATGCCAGGAAGGAAACGGCGGCAAGGAAGCTTAAAGTCGGGCGCATGATGGGCGGCATGGTGGCAGACGGGTGTCCGCCCGTCCAGTCGTCCGTGGCTCCCGGCGTGCGTTTGGAAACGAGGGGCAAGACAGGAAACCACGTTCGGTGGTAGGGCGTGTCGCTCCGCGCGCGCCGTCGGAAGCCGGACAGGAATGCAATGATACCAACCTCAAAGCCTTCCGCGAATCTTGAAGTCCATCGACGGGCCGCGCGGAGCGTCGGCCCCCTACCTGCCCCTCACTTTCAAATGCACCCGTCAATCCTTGCGAACAAGCGTCCCCGAAATCGTGCCGCCGTGCTCGCGATTGGCGGTCTCCCACCAGCGGCCGGTATAGACGTCATCGTGGAACATCACGCGCGCCGACCAGTTGGCCTTGCCCGGACCGGCGCGAACGTTGTTCAGAATTAGAACTGCCGTGTCGCCGGCAAACTTCACGGTCGCCGGAATTGGATATTCGACCGTCTGACCGTTGAACTCGAACAGCGAGACAATCGCCCAGTTGTCGCCGTCCTTCTTTTCCGCCCGGACGATCCGGTAGACCTCGTCCTTCTTCTCCGAGCCGAGCTGGCCCTGCGTAATGGGTGCCCAGGTCCCCTTGAGAGTGGAGTTCTTGAGCATGGCGACAAACTTGGCCTCCATGTCGGCATCGCCCTGGGCGAAGGCGGAGCCGGGGGCAAGCGAGAGGGCGAGAATCAGCAGGAACGGTTTCATATCGGGTGGATGAGATTGTTTGATCAGGGAAACACTGCCCCAGTTTGACGCAACATCCTGTGCCCGGGTTACGAACTGAATCGACATGGCAAACGAGCTGCCGACACAAACGGCCCAGCAGAACTGAGCCGACTTGCGTGGACTCCCGCTCGCCAAAATGGGCCGTCAGCTCAATTTCCGCGGCCGGGTGATCCGCCCGGTGTCCGCCCATTCGGCGTCAAAGTATCCGTAGTTGTCAACAATTAGAACCGACCCCTTCACGGCATGCTGGTCGGTGGCGACACCTCCTTCGCACAGGCCACATCCGGTACGGACCGGTTCGCTACGCGGAGATTCCGATTGACGGTGACACGGCGCTCAACCACCGTCTCGGCAATCCCAGACAACTCGCCAAGACGAAACGTCGGGGCGGTGGTTTAACCGGGGTGGTGCAAGTGGAAGCAATGTTTGAGGGATGAATCAACAATTCCAATGGGTCTCGATGGTGGATGACGATGCGGCGGTGCGCGATTCGTTAAAGACGGACATCGAACGCGCTGGCCGCTTCCGGTTGAGGTCGGAATTTGAACGGGCACCGGACGCCCTCGAATGCCTGCCTTCATCCCGCCCCGACATTCTTTTGCTGGACGTGAGGATGCCGGGCATG
>JBDNGP010000132.1:0-2359 GCA_041689265.1 Verrucomicrobiota bacterium | reverse complement strand
CTTGCCCAGCGAAACCGGCGCCGGGAAGAAAACCAAAAACAAAAAACCGGCGCACCAAAAACAAACCATACCTAACAATGACCGCCTCCTCCGTAGCGTAATTATTCGCCTCCTGAGGTCATTGATTCAAAAACGCGCCGGGTTATTTTCCGAAGGCGTTGAACGAGTTCGCCTGGGACGCGGTTTCGTTGCAGCCGTTCGACCGGCAGCTGACCGGCAAGAACGAGAAAGGCGAGGAGCGCGGCGATGTCGCGTTGATCACGGAACTCGCGCAGATGGCGGTGCCGCAGAATCCCGAGGTGCAGATCTACATCTATGAACGCTGGCCCCGGATGTCGTGGGAGGGCAAGGGATTGAACTTTGAGAAGAACGACTACGATCCGACGAAGCCCGGCAGCGGCGTCGATCTCACGAAGGTCGACGGTTTCCTCGAACGTTGGAACGAACCTTACGAAGGCGGCTGGGATCTCTCGAATGAAGGACGTGATTACTTCGCGCAACTGTTGAAGGCCGTCCGCGCGGAAACGCCGTTTCTCAAGAAGCCCGCGCAGCTCGTGCCGGTCGGCCAGGTGATGGCCGCGCTGGATCGCAAACTCGCCGACGGCGCAGCGCCCGGCTACACGAGCATCTTCCATCTCTACAAGGACGGCATCCACCTGAACGAACCCGGGTCGTATCTCGTCGCCTGCACGTTCTTCGCGACGTTCTTCAACGAGTCGCCCGTCGGACTCCCGACCGAACCCTACGGGAAGATCGATCCCGGGCTTGCGAAGCTGATTCAGGAAGCGGTGTGGAAAGTGGTGAGGGGCCCTAAAAAATAGGACGGGCATCCAGCCTGTCCTACTATTTTCGGTTTCTCGAACGATACTCCGTGGGGTTGCAGTTGAGGCGTTGGCGGAAGACGCGGTTGAAGAAGGAGATTTGCGTGAAGCCGCTGAGGAGCGCGATTTCCAATACGGGTCGGTCGGAGGTGGCTACTTCTCAAGCAGATGCCGAATGGCGTCGCCGGTCAACAAATTGATTTGAGACAGAAGTGGAATTGCCCGGAAGGATTAGCATAGCGTGGAATCGAAAATTCTGCAAATCATGCCTGCCAAAACCTATGAGCAATCCTGTTGAGTATCGTTTTTCGTTCGGTCCGTGGAACATCAGCGAAGGCGGCGACCCGTTCGGTACCGACGTTCGCAAGGCATTTCCCCACGAAGAGAAGTTTGCGCTTTATCGCCCGCTCGGTTTCGAGGGCGTGCAGTTCCATGACGACGACGTGGTGCCCGGGCTCGACGACCTCTCGCCGGAGCAACTGCTGCGCAAGGCGGGCGAAGTGAAGACGATGCTCGACAACATGGGATTGACCCCGGAATTCGTCGCACCGCGCTTGTGGTTCGCCGGGCAGACGGTGGACGGCGGTTACACATCGAACAGCGCGACTGACCGCGCCTACGCCTGGGATCGCACACAGAAAAGCATCGATATCGCGCGGGCAATCGGTTGCAAGGCGCAGGTGCTCTGGCTGGCGCGCGAGGGCAGCTACATCCGTGAAGCGAAGGACGCGAAGCTCGCCTACGACCGTCTGTTGGAAACGATCAACCGCATGCTCGACTACGATCCCGAGATGGAAATCTGGATTGAGCCCAAGCCCAACGAACCGACCGACCAGGCCTACGTGCCGACCATCGGCCACGCCGTCGCGCTGGCCTACGCATCGAAGGATCATCGCCGCGTGAAAGGATTGATCGAGAGCGCCCACGCGTTGCTCGCCGGTCTTGATCCGAGCGATGAAATGGCGTTCGCCCTCGCGCACGACAAGCTCGGCAGCGTTCATCTGAACGACCAGAACGGGTTGAAGTACGATCAGGACAAGAACTTCGCCGGGGCGAACATTCGCGTCGCGTTCAACCAGGTCCGCGTGCTGGAAGAGAACGGCTACGGGAAACGCGGCGAGTTTATCGGACTCGATGTCAAGGCCATGCGCACCCAGGCTGGGTTGCCGGTCACCGTTCATTTGAAAAACAGCCGCGAACTGTTCCTGCTTCTCGTGGACAAGGTCCGGTCGCTGGACCAGAAACTTGTGCAACAATACCGCGACGCCCGCGACTACGAGGCGCTGGAATTATACATTTTGAAACATCTTCTCGGCGTGAAGTAGTCCGGGGAATTTTTGACATCGCACTTCCAGTTCATCACCGGAAGGAAATAGAATTTAATCCATGCGCATTGCTCGTAAGCGGTGTGCCAAGTGCCAGTTGACAGGATCTGCCGGAACGTTGGACCGGCGGGGTCGTAGAGGTCAGAGATTGTCTGGCTACGACATCTATGACGCCTGTTTGAGAAGGCCTGGCCCGGTCCGGGTCTTGGCTTT
>JBDNGP010000131.1:0-6536 GCA_041689265.1 Verrucomicrobiota bacterium | reverse complement strand
GTTGTCCGTTTCATTTTGCGAACGCCAGGGGGAGGGACTGGTTCCGGTCGCCCTTCGGGCTCCCTCCACCAGTCCCTCCCCCTCATGCCTTGTAGTGTATTGATTCTTCCCTTTGAGGTCACGGACTCAGAAACGGCGGGAGTGCCACTCTGCCGTGTACTATCCGCAACCACTCGGCTATAATCCTGAGTATTCCTTGGGCGTCGCCACTGTGAACGGGAAACCAGTTGTGAACGCCTACTGGATCAAGCACGGAGGAACGGATCTTTACGCTGTCTGATACGATTTGTTAAAGCCGGTTGTAGTGTGCAAATTGGCTTTAACTCGGACCGACATGCTGCGTGAATGAATTGCGGGAGATCGGTGAATATGCCGAGAATGCTATTCCTGTCGGGAACCCACTCCTACAACTCAGCGATCTTGATGTTGCGATACTCGCATTTCATCTCGACGACGCCGTGGACTTGGAAGCCGAGCGGGGCGGCTCCGGAGCGCGGGTCTGCGACCCGCAGCGGCAACGAGATTTCCAACGGTGCCAATCATTCCAACGCGAATGACATGACGGAGTGCAGCGGCTCACAGAGCCGCGCTCCTTCCGGAACGATGCCGGACGCTGTCAAGTCGAGTGGTCTGAGGTGCTGCCAGCCACCCGAGACGCGGGAAGGTGGGGCGAGCTCTCCGAGCGAGTCTTCGAAGTCTGGTGGGATTCCTCGCACCCCGCCAATGTCACACAACGGAATGGCCGAGCCTCCCGGTGCCTTCTCGTTGCGAATTCAATCCCGGACGAACCACCAACCCTGGCGTGTGCCCGCAAGTTCGCCCGGAGGTCTCACTCCACCTTGCCCCACGCTTTCAATCGCACCCTTTGCGATACCCGCGCTTGTGTCGCCCCGGTTGACCCGGTAATCTGAGCGGACACTTTATTCCGAACAGTTTCGACCGGGTTGCGTCTATCATGGCGGCCCCCCGGTCAAACGCGCACACTAAAATTTATCGAATGAAGAAGTTCCTGCCCATAGCGGCTCTCCTGACGTTTCTTCCGTTTTTGGGAACGGCTTTGGCCGTGTCGCCCGATTCGGAGAAGGAACCGGTGGACTTCGCCCGTGAAGTCATGCCGGTTCTGTCCAACAAATGTTTCGCGTGCCATGGACCCGACACCCACAAGAAAGGGGCGCTCCGCCTGGATTCCCACACGGAGGCGACCCGCGATCTGGGCGGCTACCAGGCTATCAACCCTTCGGCTCCGGAGAAGAGCGAGATTCTCAGCCGTTTGTTCGACAAGGACGATCCGATGCCGCCGTCAGACGCGGAAAAGCAACTGACCTCCGACGAGCGGGAGATTCTTGCCCGATGGGTGAAGGCAGGTGGAGCGTATGCCGATCACTGGGCGTTCGTGCCGCCGCTCAAACAGTTGCCGGACGGTTTTGACCCGGCGGAGCGCGAGGGTGTGATTGACGCGTTCGTTGCTTCAGGTTTGAAAAAAGCCGATGTCGAATTTGCGCCGGAGGCGGATCGCGCAACCCTGGCGCGCAGAGTGGCGCTCGTTCTCACGGGGTTGCCGCCGGAGCCGGAAGAGTTGCGCGCGTTTCTTGCGGATAATCAACCTGACGCGTATGAGCGACTGGTCGACAAGTTGATGGCCAGCCCGCGTTACGGTGAGCATCAGGCCCGTTACTGGCTGGACGCGGTTCGTTACGGTGACACGCATGGATTGCATCTGGACAATCGTCGCGGAATTTATCCGTATCGCGACTGGGTTGTCCGTGCGTTCAATCAGAATCTGCCGCTCGACGATTTCATCACGTGGCAGCTGGCCGGCGATCTTCTGCCGGATCCCACCATGGAACAACTGATCGCGACCGGTTACGTGCGCATGAATCCCTCCACGGCCGAGGGCGGCGCGATTCCTGAGGAGTTTCAGGTGAAAAACAATTTTGATCGAACCGAGACGTTCGGAACGGTGTTCCTGGGGATGACGATGTCCTGCGCGCGCTGTCACACGCACAAGTATGATCCCATTCCGCAGACAGAATACTACCGGCTGCTCGCGTTCTTCAACTCGACCGCTGAGAGTCCGCTGGACGGGAATTCGTACGAGTACAAACCAATTCTGGAAGTTCCGAAAGATCAGGCTGCGTGGGCCGAGTGGCAGGGCATGGAACAGCGGCGGAAAAGTCTCCTGGACTTCGCGTCCGCGCTCGTACCTGACGCGGCTGCTGAACCATCCTGGTCGGCCGGCGAATGGCGTATCAGCAGACCCGTCGCAAAAAATGGGCCGGCGCCGGCGCTCGTTGAGCAAGAAAAAATTGAAGGGTTCCCCGGTTCAATTGGGGTATCACTCCCAACTGGCGATCAGGTTGTCTGGATCTCGTTTGAGATTCAAACGAAGGAACCCGAACGCCTCTGGCTGACCTATGCGACCGGGGAAGATTCAGAGGTGTTTGTCAATGGCGGGAAAATCGAAAACTCCCTGAGCAAACAAACCGGTGGCGCGTTGTTGCAACTGGAGGAAGGGAATCACACGGTTCGGATCAAGATTGCGGGAATCGATGAAGAAACCTCGACGGCCGTTTGGTTGGAAGACACTTCACCGTCCGCCACGCTGGCTGCGAAGTGGAAGAACGGCGATCCGGACCGGCGGTTGGCATTGCTGGCCGATTCGAACGCGCCGCTGGCTCATTTGCGAATTCATAACGATGCCGAGGAATTGAGTTCCCGGATGACGTCCGCGAGAACCAACTTTACCACGACGCTGATCGCCAAGGATCTCGATGAGGCCCGTCCGACTTATGTTCTGCAACGAGGCGAATACGATATGGCATCCGGCGATCCTCTTGAGCCGGGGATTCTTGAAGTCATGAGCCCGTTCCCGGAGGGCAGTACACGAAATCGGCTGGGGTTGGCCAGGTGGTTGACGTCCCGCGATCATCCGTTGGTGGCGCGCGTTTTTATCAATCGATTTTGGCAAAATGTATTTGGTGAAGGCCTGGTTCGCACGCCGGAAGACTTTGGCCGTCAGGGCCGGCAACCGACGCATCCGGAACTGTTGGACTGGCTCGCCGTGGAACTTCAAGAAAGCGGTTGGGACCTCAAGCACATGGTCCGGCTGATGGTGACAAGCCGGACGTTCCGTCAGAGTTCCGCCATGCGCGACGAGGGGTCCGATCCCGAGAACCGGCTGTGGGCGCGCGGTCCGGGCTACCGGTTGGACGCGGAGGTGTTGCGTGACCTCGGACTCTGGGCCAGCGGTCTGCTCGATCCGTTCATGGGCGGAGAAGGGGTCAAGCCGTATCAACCCGACGGCTTGTGGGAGGAACTGGCGCATCCGGCGAGCAACACGAAAAATTACGAGCGCGACAAGGGCCGGTCGCTCTATCGAAGAAGCCTTTACGTCTATTGGAAGAGGACCAGCCCGCATCCGATGATGACGATGTTTGATGCGCCGAGTCGCGAAGCGAGTTGCGTGCGTCGATCGCGCACCAACACGTCATTGCAGTCACTGGGATTGCTCAACGAAACGCAGCGCGCGGAAATGGCGCGGGCGTTGGCCGGGCGTCTTCTGCTGGCTGAGGAAGGGAACGATCAACGGCTCGATCTGTTGTTCACGCTGCTGGCCTGCCGGTTGCCGACGGATCAGGAAAGGAACGTGTGCGCACAACTGCTGGACACCGCGCTCGCACGTTACGCGGACGCGGAGAGCGACGCCGTGGCGCTGGTCTCCATCGGTGACTTTGAACGGAACAAAGAATTGAACGTCGCCGAACAGGCCGCCTGGACGCAGGTTGCGAGCGTTGTTTTGGCCAGCGATCTTGCGATCACGCTTTATTGAGTTGGTAACGGTAAGAAAGACATTTTCATGAACGATTCAAATCCATTTCGCGAATCCGAGTTGATGATGACCCGCCGGCAGCTCTTCGGGCGTGCCGCGCTCGGTCTCGGCACGGCGGCCATGACGAACCTGTTTGGCCGCGATCTCTGGGCCGAAGGCGGGAAGGAAAATGTGCTCGGCGAACCGGCGACGCCCCATCACGCCCCGAAGGCGAAACGCGTCATCTACCTGTTCATGAGCGGCGGACCCAGCCAGCACGATCTTTGGGATTACAAACCCAAGATGCGCGACATGTTCGGCAAACAGTTGCCGGATCATATCCGCGACGGACAGCGCATCACGGGCATGACCAGCGGTCAGAAGAACGGACTGCCCGTCGCGCCCAGCAAGTATCAGTTCAATCACTACGAGAATAATGATCGTGGTGTGTGGATCAGCGAACTTCTTCCGTACACCGCCCGGATGGCGAAGGAATTGTGCGTAGTTCACACCGCATTCACCGAGGCCATCAATCACGACCCGGCGGTGACCTTCATCCAGACCGGCAGCCAGATTCCCGGACGCCCCAGTCTCGGCGCGTGGCTGAGTTACGGCCTGGGATCCATGAACGAGGATCTGCCGAGCTACATGGTGATGCACGCCAAGAGCAAGTTCGCCGAACAAAGCCTTTTCAACCGGTTGTGGGGAACGGGTTTCATGCCGTCCGATCATCAGGGCATTCTCCTCCGCAGCCAGGGCGATCCGGTTCTTTATCTGACGAATCCCGACGGTGTGAATCGCCAGGATCGACGGGCCCAGCTCGATGCGTTGGCCGCGCTGAATCAAGAGCAACACGAGCGGTTCGGCGATCCGGAAATCCTGGCGCGAATCCGCCAGCATGAGATGGCGTATCGCATGCAGACCTCCGTTCCGGAGTTGATGGACATCTCCGGTGAAAGCGACGGCATCATGGAACTCTACGGAGACGCGGTCCGCGAACCGGGATCATTTTCGGCCTGTTGCCTGAACGCGCGTCGTCTGGCCGAACGCGGAGTGCGCAACATTCAGATCTTCCACCGGGGCTGGGATGCGCACAACAACCTGCCGAAGGAACACGAATCCCAGTGCAAGGACGTGGACCAGGGCTGCGCCGCGCTGCTCACCGATCTGAAACAACGCGGCATGCTTGACGATACGCTGGTGGTCTGGGGCGGGGAATTTGGCCGCACCGCCTACTGTCAGGGAGGCCTCGAAAAGGAGAACTACGGTCGCGATCATCACCCCCGTTGTTTCACGATCTGGATGGCGGGTGGCGGCGTGAAAGCGGGCATCACCTATGGCCGCACGGATGACTACGGATACAACATCACCGACGAAGACGGGAACACGTTGTTCCCGCAACCCACGACGGATCCGTGGACGCCGGGGACCATGCACATCCACGATTTGAACGCGACGATCCTGCACCTGCTCGGTATCGATCACCGGCGGTTGACGTATCGTTATCAGGGCCGCGATTTCCGGCTGACCGACATTCACGGACACGTGATGCACGACCTGATTGCGTGAGACCGGTTACTTTGCGCTGAACTCCGTTTTCGGTTCAACGTGCAGATGTTCGGCACATGCCTGTCCGGTCGTTTGCCAACGCTCGGGTGGAGCGCGGCAGTGTCGGAGATCAGCCGCAGAAACTTGCGAACCAGCTGCGACTGGAGCTTCGCACACAGCCGCGCTCCGTTAAATTGTCAACAAAACGGATCGGCCCGGTTCGTTGGTTTGGTTGTCTTTCAAGATGCGGTGCCGGTGGAATTTCAGGTGGGTAATCATTTGAAATGCCCGCCGCAAAAAGGCTGTCGACGCAGTCGTTCCTTTCCCTCCGCCGTGGTGAAACCCCGATACTCCCCCAGATACTCCGCCCTGTAATCACTTGGGAAGATGCGTGGAAAAATGCATTCATCGGCGAAAGTCGAAAACGATTCCTCAGCTAGCTCCGGCTATGAGGCCACGTTCTATCGGATGAAGAACAAACTGTGGGGTCATGTGAACGCGGCGGAATGCAGGCTCGTCTTCCCATGCGCATCGGGGCTTGAATCCGAAATGGAGGCCCCCCCGATGAAGCCACATTTTCCAATCCCAACGGGATTGTGTCCTTCAGCCCGGGGTTGCCGAGCAGGTGAGGCTACCCCGGGTAGTTTGTTTTGACGTTTCGTTCAACCCCAACGTGGTTGCATCACTCCAGCGCCGCAAAGTTTATAAACAGTTTGATCTCACTCCCATCAGATTCATGGGCGGGAACAAAAACAAGACATGACCACAGCATCAAACCAACTGGGCCGGCTGGAGCGTGTGTCGCTCCGCGAGGCGTGGGCGTCTGAGCCACAGGATTTCACCCCGTGGCTCGCTCAGACGGAGAATCTTCAACTGCTCAGTGAGGCCGTTGAGATGGAACTTGAACTGGAGGCCATGGAACAAGGTGTCGGTCCGTTCCGCGCTGACATTCTCTGCAAGAACTCCACGGATGGCTCGTGGGTGTTGATTGAGAATCAACTGGAGCGTACCGATCACACGCACCTAGGCCAGTTGCTGACCGGCGCGTTTTTGAATCAATGACCTCAGGAGGCGAATAATTACGCTACGGAGGAGGCGGTCATTGTTAGGTATGGTTTGTTTTTGGTGCGCCGGTTTTTGGTTTTTGGTTTTCTTCCCGGCGCCGGTTTCGCTGGGCAAG